>JACPGF010000147.1 GCA_016182615.1 Ignavibacteriales bacterium | reverse complement strand
CTCGATAATAAAACAGCCTCAACGGGTGACGCGCTCTTGACAGGAGGAGAAAATCGCATGGAGTTGTATATAAGCAATCAATGGCATTTGGTAAAGCTTCACGCAACCTATCAAAAAAATATTGAAGGTTCTCAAGTTTTCACTTGACATTTAACATAACAGAGGGAACCGGAAGAGCCGCCTATGACGCGGGTTTTAAGTCTCCTCGCCCTTCGGGAGAGGAGATTTAGAGGTGAGGGCTTTCCAGTTAAAGTGAAGTTCTTACAAGTGGAAATCCTTAAGTTGATTCGCTGCGGCGAACCTTCGCAATGAGAGGTACCAAGGGTGAGGTAGATTTGTTTTAGCGGCATTAGCACTGCCTAAAAACGATTCCCACGGGTTGTTATAACAATTCATTCCAACTCATTTAAAAATAGATAAACAATGGATTTATGATTCGCCAATTATTTTTCAGCGAGAATTATTGTGGATTTTCCGGTTAAAAGCACCTCGGAGTATAAAAACCTCTCACTCGAAGAGACATACCTGTTTCTGCATGCAAACAACGGAGGGTTGTCTGACGCGGAAGCACAGCAACGCCTTGCAATTCAGGGTCCTAATGAAATTATAGAAAAACAGCGAAACTATTTTCTTGAATTTATTCTCCGGTTCTGGGGACCCATGCCTTGGCTGTTGGAAATTGCTTGCGGACTCTCGATTGTATTAACCCATTACGTTGAAGGTTTAATAATTGGAACTCTCCTTGTTGTGAAAGCAATAATCGGGCAGATACACACCTATGGTTCACAAAAAATGATCGCCCTCTTAAGGCAAAAACTGGCGAATAAAGCAAAAGTCCTAAGGAATAATACATGGAGCGTACTGGATGCAAAGGGAATTGTCACCAGTGACATTATCACCATTAAGCTCGGTGATATAATTCCAGCCGATACAATGATTATATCGGGGGAAATTTCTGTTGATCAGGCTGCATTAACCGGTGAATCACTCCCGGTGGAAACCAGGGCAGGGGGTATCGTTTATGCAGGATCGATAGTTAAGCGCAATGAAGCCACCGGCATGGTTATAAACACCGGGAGTAATACATTTTTTTGCAAGACCGCTGAACTTGTTAAAATTGCTGAACCAAAATCGCACCAAGAGGCGATGATGATGGCCATTGTTACCTAAATGATCTATCTTGGCATTGTCGCCTCTGTTATTGTTGCTTTATCTGCATTACTTATGCACCTAAGTTTAATGATTTTGCTGACCTTTATTATCGTTGTTCTTCTGGGCGCGATTCCGGCGGCATTGCCCGCGGTGCTTACAATTATGCAAACAGTTAGTGCAACGGAGCTGGCTAAAAAAGGGGCTCTGATAAGCAGGCTTGAGTCGGTAGAAGATGCTGCTTCGATAGATATAATATGCTTCGACAAGACAGGTACGATTACACAAAACAAGTTATCCGTGGTAACATGCGCGGCATTTTCGGGTAATAGTACCGATGAGGTATTAAGGATTGCAGCCCTGACATCTCAAGCGGAAGGTATGGATCTGATTGATCTTGCAATTCTCGACTACGTGAAACAATCCGGTGTGGAACTTAAAGATTACAAGCAAATATCTTACACCCCCTTTGATCCATCGGCTAAAAGAACAGAGGCCATAATCGGAATAAATGGGAAAAAGTGCCGGGCAGTAAAGGGTGCTTCACAAATGATACTGACGTTATGCCATGATAATAACGAGGCTCTTAATCAGGAAGTAAAAAAAATTATTGACGATTATTCGGGGAAAGGTTTTAGGACAATAGCTATTGCTATTTCGGATAGCAGCAATTTTGACAACCTGAAACTTATCGGCTTGCTGCCTATCACCGATCCGGCGCGGCCTGATTCGAAGAGCATGATTGAACAGATTAGAAAGATGGGTATAAAACCAATGATGCTTACCGGGGACAGTATTGAAATTGCAAGAGAGATTGCAAATGAGACCGGCATTGGCATCAATATTATCCGCATGGCAGATATTCACGATCTACCACCGGGAAAGCAGATTCCGGCTCTGAGCAATTGCGATGGATTTGCAGAAATTTATCCGGAGGACAAGTATTCGATTGTTAAAATGCTGCAGGCGGGCGGGCATGCAGTAGGCATGACCGGGGATGGAGTAAATGATGCTCCGGCACTAAGGCAAGCTGAAATGGGTATCGCGGTTAACAATTCAACCGACGTCGCCAAAGCAGCTGCAAGCGTGGTGTTAACCGGTACCGGTATAGAAGTTATTGTTGATGCAATCACTGTCAGCAGGCAGGCTTATCAACGAATGCTAACCTGGGTATTGAATAAAGTGGTAAAAGTAATTGAATTTGTTGTTTTCCTCTCGATTGGCTTTTTTTGGATGCACGACATTTTGCTCTCTCTCATTGGAATGTCATTTCTGGTATTTGCTAACGATTTCGTCAGCATGTCATTAGCAACCGACAATGTAAAAAGCACCGGTTACTCCGATAACTGGAATCTGAAAAACATTATACTAGCCGCTCTCATCCCGGCATTATTTTATGTCCTCGCGGATATCAGTATAGTACTTTTGGGATTATACTATTTCCATCTTCCATGGCCTCAACTCACATCACTTGTTATGCTGTGTTTTATATTTAACAGCCAGTTCAGAGTACTTATCGTCAGGGAAAGAAATCATTTTTGGCACTCACTTCCCGGAAAGGGACTACTTATTGCTACCTCGTGTGCAATTACCGGCATTGCGCTTATTGCCATTCTGGGGATACTCGTCCCACCGTTGAATCTTTCAGTAGTACTTTGTGTATTGGGGATGTCGGCTTTTTTTTCATTTCTTATCGATTTCCCAAAATTTTATGCGTTCAAAAAATTCGGGTTGTGACAGATTCCTCTCTCCTGTTTTAGGCAATGCCTCCCAAAGGCGGCATTGCTGAGCCGCCCCAGTTTCTAAAACTCGCGGTGCGTGCAGGTCATCAGCCTTGAAAATTGTGCATGCAATAAGCTTATGTAAAATCTGCAAACAAAAACCAAAGATGTAGTCCATTTTTCATCCTTTTGACCGATTGAAATTTTACCCGCTATTGTTGATTTTGAATTTAAATAAAACTAAACATAGAGTCGTAGAAATTGATAATTGTTAGCATTTCTTCCGAGGAAGACAAGTTTATTATTCGTTTGATGCACAAAAACAGCTATCTCGTTGTTCGGAAATTCGGACGGAATACAACATCAGGCAAAAAGACCATGTACATTTTTTTTCAATTGTTCTTGTCTTTTACCGCGCTAATTATTAAAGAAGCCTTAAGGAAATTTCCCAAATGAAAATTCTCATGGTATATCCAATGTACCCGGATACGTTTTGGAGTTTTAAGCACGCGTTAAAATTTGTATCAAAAAAAGCGAGTTTTCCTCCATTAGGATTATTAACCGTGGCGTCTTTGCTGCCAACTAACTGGGATGTGAAATTAATTGATATGAATACAAAGGCTCTTAAGGATACAGACATACAGTGGGCCGATTATGTTTTCATCAGTGCCATGTCAATACAAAGTGCATCCGTTGCCATAGTAATTTCAAG
Organism: Ignavibacteriales bacterium; assembly: GCA_016182615.1. Taxonomy (GTDB): domain Bacteria; phylum Bacteroidota; class Ignavibacteria; order Ignavibacteriales; family Ignavibacteriaceae; genus JACPGF01. The sequence continues at coordinate 17,502 of JACPGF010000147.1, read as the reverse complement.
ATGTAAAACGTTGAATACAAAAATAGTTGCCGGAGGTTCTTTGTTTACCAGTACCCCGGAAGCTCTACAGTAGTGAAAACTGGGCAGACATTTCAACAACACCATTACCACGCTGGGATCTTATTTCAGCGGAAAATTATACATCGATGAATCTTCAGTACTCGCGTGGCTGCCCGTATGAATGTGATTTTTGTGATATCACAGTACTCTACGGCCGCAAACCGCGAACAAAAACCAAAGAACAGGTCCTTGCCGAAATGGAAGCTCTATATTTAACCGGATGGCGGGGACCCGTATTTTTTGTTGATGACAATTTTATTGGTAATAAAACAAAACTTAAAAAAGAGATTCTCCCGGCAATTGCTGACTGGAATTACAGCAGAGGCCTTCCCTTTTATTTTAACACAGAGGCTTCTATTAATCTTGCTGATGATGATGAGTTATTGGAAATGATGGTAACCGCAGGGTTTGATGCTGTTTTTATCGGGATTGAATCACCAAATGAAGCCAGCCTTATCGAGTGTAATAAAAGCCAGAACCGTAACCGTGACCTCATCAAAAGTGTCCATAAAATTCAGCAGGCCGGGCTTGAAGTGCAGGGAGGATTTATTGTCGGATTCGATAAAGATCATCCGGGGATTTTTGAAGAGCTAACGGAGTTTATACAGCAAAGCGGCATAGTAACTGCAATGGTTGGGTTATTAAATGCTCCTAACGGAACTAAACTCCAAAAACGGTTAATGCAGGAGGGGCGGCTGCTAAAAAACTTTACGGGTAATAACACCGATTTTTCAATTAATTTTATTCCGCGAATGAAGTACTCGACTCTCATGGCTGGATATAAAAGTGTATTAGATACGATTTACTCGCCTAAATATTTTCACGAGAGAGTTATGCGTTTCTTAAAGAACTTTGAGCCCAGAACCCACAAAGTATTAACATTAAATCCCGGGTATGCTCTCGCATTATTCAGGTCGGTATTTAAATTGGGAGTAATTGGGACGGAGCGGTTTTACTATTGGAAAGTTTTCCTTTGGACTCTTTTCAGGAAACCCCGCCTTTTTTCGCTTGGGATACTATTTATGATTTATGGATTTCACTTTAGGAAAGTTTCTAATTCAATTTCATAGTCTTGCAGACGGCTTTCGCAGCAGGTTAAAAAACAAACAAAATACAGTGGGCGTAACTTAAATCGGAAACAATGTAAAAATGGAAACAGTATCATTTATTCTAACCGGCTGGCATTTTTGTCATGCTCTTTAATCGTCGGAGAAAAAGCAATTTACTTTGTTAAAAATAAACGGAAGAAAAAACAGGAAAAAACGTTTTAAGGGCCTGCACAAACTGTGCAGCACTTATTTATAATCTAGTTAACACAGAAAAGAAATATGAAACCAAACATCGAGATATCAAACAAGAACATGAAAGAAGTCGGAGAGCTTCTGAATATTTTACTGGCGGACGAGTACCTGCTTTATACAAAAACACGCAATGCCCACTGGAACATTCAAGGCAGTCATTTTTATGAACTGCATAGGTTTTTTGAAGCCCAGTACGGTATTCTGGCTGTTCTTATTGATGATACCGCCGAGAGGGTTCGCGCGCTTGGCCACTTTGCAATCGGGACACTGAAAGGATTTTTGAAAGTAACCAGATTAAGTGAAATTAATGAAGAATTCAAGGATAGAGAACAAGTTTTACAAGCACTACTCGAAGATCACGAAACAATTATACGCTCGTTACGAAAGGACATTGGAAGTGTCGGAGATGATTTTAAAGACATTGGTACAGCAGATTTTATGACCGGACTAATGGAGAAGCACGAGAAAATGGCATGGATGTTAAAAAGCCACCTGCAATAAACTCCATAGCAACAAGAAAGAACATAGAATGAAAAGATTATTTGGCTTATTGATAATATTTGCATTAAGCAATATTGTGGGCGCGCAAACATTTCAGATGGAAAAGGCCGCAACCGAAAAAGTTGACGCGGCTAAGCAAACTGCAATACAGAAAGCGGACAAGGCCGAAAGAAATGCAAACACTAAAATGGCGCTTGAAGAAAAACAGGCCGCCAAAAAGTTGGCCGCAGAAAAAACCGCCGCGATTAACAAGGCACGGCTTGATGCGAGAGACGCAAGGGATAAGGCCGTTCTTGAGAAACGGCGGGCTGCAAACCGGATAGTGGTCGAAAAGCAGGCAGCCCTCTATAAATTGCAAAAAGACAGTAAAGCTGCTGAAGAAAAAATTGCAGATGATAAAGATAATGCAAGCGAGAAAAAAACAAGTGACAGAATAACAGCCGCCGCGAAACTAAACGCCGAAAGAAATACCGCCGAGGATAAAGCAAGCGGCTTGAAAAGCGCTGCCGTTGAGAAAGTTGAGTCTGCAAGAATTGCTGCTGAAAATAAAATGCTTAAAGCAAAAAAAACAGCAGACTTAAAACTTGAAGCCGAAAAGACCGCCGCGGAAAAAAAAATAGTGGCTGCTAAAAAAGCGGCAGCGGCAAAAGTGAAATTGGAAGAGAAGAAGTAAAAGCTCATTTACAAAACGAGTGGTGTGATAAGCAATTATACTTGAGAATTCAGATTCTCAGCGAAACAGTAGCACTATATATGAAAATGATTCACACCATTTCTTTTATAAAAAGAGCAGTAAGGTAAACCTGTTTGCAGTTTTTCAGACTTACTTGACTCATGTTACGCAAAATTGGGCTGAAGCCCGAAAATCTTTGTACTTAATATCCCCGACTTAATAGCCGGAGCAACTTAAGGATTTTTTTTACTTGTGGCTTTGCGGCTCAGTCCCCCTCCGTCTCGCTAAAGCGATCCACCCCCTTTTCAAAAAGGGGGACTTCGAAAAAGCACATTAATATTTTCCTTAAGTTGACACTTTACCTCTCTTTGAGGCATTGGCTTAATAGCTGGAGCAACTTAAGGACTGGGTTTTAATTTGGAGCTTCCCTCTCCTTGCGAAGGTTCGCCGCGGCGAATCAACTTAAGGGCAAAATGTTTGTTTTTACGCCAAAAACAGCCCTCACCCTAACCCTCTCCCAAAAGGAGAGGGAACCGGAAGAGCCGCTCATAGTGCGGGGTTAAAGTCTCCTCGCCCTTTGGGAGAGGAGATTTAGAGGTGAGGGCTTTCCCGTTAAAGTGCAGTTTTAACGAGTGGAAATCCTTAAGTTGACACGTTTACCTCCCTTGGGAGGCATTGCCTTCGTAAGGAGAGGGAAGTTCCAAATAAAAATCATCCCTTAAATTGCCCCCAGTTTTGGCGGCTGTGTTAAAACACCTTGTTAAGTTTTTGCATCGATTTTAGTTCAAAAACGAAATATTTTCCAAAAATAATCGAGTCCTCACACAGCACCTGCAATCGGGGGAATGAAACTATTTAACCGTGAACAATGCCTTGTAATGCGCTCTGTTGGTATAAGCTAAAAACAAATTGCCAATCAAAAGGAATATGGGTATAAGCAATCCCTGCGGATCAAGAAATGTGTGGAATAACAGGATATTTAAGACAACCGGAAATATCACTACAGTAGCTAATGTTACAAATCTACCGGTGAGGAATGCAATTGAACAGCTCAATTCGGTTATTTTAATGAGTGTCATCAAATAGCCAGTTGCGTTCACACCCTCCATGAATAATTTCACTCCGCCTTTTAACTCAGGCTGCGGCACTAGTTGTAAAAAATACATGGCCGATGCAAACAGGAAGATTAACCCCATTAAAGAACGGACTATAATTGTTGCTATTTTCATGATTTTCCTTGTAATTATTAGATGAATTATACATTTTACAACAACAATGTTGTGGAAAGTGTTCCCCATAGACCGGAACCCATAAACTTTTTTTTCACATTTCCGATAATAATTTATCGTGCGCTGCTGATACCGCTTCCATTATACTTGATGAGTAAAGCGCGGTAACAGGTAGAAAGTTTTAAAAAGATATTTGTGCTTTGGGATTGGTGAAATCAAATCAAAAAAAAGCAGTTGATATATTTGATATTTTCTCTGCGACGGTATTATACAATAGATAATATCCGCGGAATAACGTCTTTGATGTACGTTTAGTTTTTTCCCCGGAACAGGATGTAAACTGTTAAAAACAGGTTCCGCTTTTTAGCGGATGGCTTAAATAACTGGTATCTCTTAATGTACTGATAGGAACAATGATCAGGATTAAATTTGTTATCTTCACTATTCTTGCCCTCTTTCCCGCGTTGGTTAAATCGCAGAGCAGGCTTACATATATTTCCGCGAAATACTCATCAGAACAAATAGACAGCCTCCGGCAAGTAATCAGCCAAAAACAGGATCCGGACCGGACCGCAGCCGCCTATTCGGCTCTTATCTATGCATATAAAAAAATAAATCCCGTACTGGCAACGGCAGTCGGGCAGGAAGCCTTACAGTTTGCCAAAGAAAAGGCCGGGAGTAGAGGTGTCGCTGAAGTATTGACCGAATTGGGTAAGGTTTACGACAGCAATCATGAAAGTGACAAAGCCCTCTATGCTTTCGAGAATGCACTAACCATATATAACAAATTACAGGATTTGAGCGGTCAGGGTATTATCCTTGACTTTATCGGGCAGTCCTATTTTGATGCAGGGAATTATCCATCTGCACTGAAATATTTTTTAAAATCCTTAGAAGTATTTAAAAACGTTAACGATCCGGAACGGATATCGATTGTTCAAAATGATTTGGGTATTGTTAATACGTTCATCGGCAATTATGAAGTGGCGCTTACCTATTATTTCTCAGCCTTGAAGCTAAAAGAAGGGCGGGCACCGAACTCTTCACTTTCTAACACCCTTGCGAATATTGGTGATGTGTATAATAACCTGCAGAACTATTCAACTGCCGAGAAGTATTTTAGCCGGGCATTAACAAAAGCTAATAATCCGCAGAGTAAAATGGTTCTGCAAACAAAAATGGCTGGTGTTATCGCTGAACTGAACCGGGTAAGTGAGGCAAAAACATATATTAATCAGGCACTTTCCGGATTTCTGCAGTTGGGGAATAATTCTCTTATTGCTTTTGCGTATATGAATCTCGGGAAAGTATTTTTAAAAGCTGCGCAACCGGATAGTGCATACATTACTTTTGAGAAAGCACTTCATTTGTATCAAACATACGGCGGCAGAAATGGTGTTGTTGAAGCAACAAATCAATTGGGGTATATACTAATACTTAAGGGTAAGCATCCGCAGGCTATTGATATGCTGCTTGCTGTTTTACCGCTCGCGGACAGTCTTCACATAAAAGATAAACTCCGTGAAACGAATGAGTACTTATCACTCGCGTATGAAAAAAAAGGTGCATTCGAAACGGCTCTGTACTTCCGGAAGAGAAGCAATGAATTAAAGGACAGCATCAACAGCGGTCAAAAAACTGCCATCATCAGTGCTGCACAACTGCAATACGAAACTGAAAACAAAAACAAGGAAATAGAGCTACTAACCAAAGAAAACGAATACGCCCGGCAACTGAGGAATTTTTGGATAATTATTGCTTTGCTTTTTGTTGGCGTTGCCCTGCTGGTGTATGCAAGATATTATCAGAAAAAAAGAACCTATCAGGTGTTAGAACAGAAGAACGAAGAGATAAGGGTAAAAAATGAAATTCTGCAAAAAACGACATCTGAGCTTGGCGAGCTTGTGGCAACAAAAGACAAATTTTTCTCCATTATCGCGCATGATTTGAAAAATCCGTTTAATACAATTCTCCTTATTTCTTCTGTTTTTAACGATGATACCGAGCAATACTCCGAGGAGGATTTCAGAAAAATGGGGAAGAATCTGCACAAAACAGCCTTCAACGCGTATAAGCTTTTAGAAAACCTGTTGGAATGGTCAAGAATGCAGATTGGAAAAGTTGAGTTTAAACCGAGTGGATTTAGTGTTTCAGATGTTGTAAAAGTGCTCGTTGAGTCGCTTGAAGCGACAGCCCGCACGAAAAATATTACTATTGACTACAATAGCGAAACCGAGCATTTTATGTTTGCCGACAAGAACATGATTGAATTAATTTTAAGGAACCTTATCACTAACGCAATTAAATTCAGTTTCCCCAATGGAAAAATTGGAATACTAATTGAAAAAGAGTCATATCAATACAACATCCACGTGAAAGATTCCGGAGTCGGCATTTCAGCCGATAACCAACTCCGGTTATTCCATATCGATGGAAACGTTAGTTCCCGTGGAACTGCGGATGAATCCGGAACAGGGCTTGGTTTAATTTTGTGCAAAGAAATGGCCGAAAAGCACAAAGGCTCCATCTCCGTCGCTTCGGAAAAAAACAAAGGCAGTATTTTTACCTTAACCATACCGCAGTAACGTGCATTGTAATATGATAATAAAGTAAAAACGCTCTATAGAGCCGATGCCAAATGGAGGCGGATATTTACATTATAAGTTTCTACACTTTGGTAAAGCCCGCAACTGCGAACCTTATAAAGGAACTGCGTAAGGAGTAAAGCTGCATTGAAAACTAATAGGATTCATTGCCGTAAATATTATCATCCCCGTTGCCGTGAGAAGCAATTCATCTTCGTCAATGAAGCCCGCTGTATCATTTTTTTATTTCAAGTATAACATCTTTTGGGTGAGAATCCGGTTGTTTGCCGACAACCGGTAAATATATGTCCCGGAGGCTAAGTGAAAATCCGAGAAGCCGATCGTGTAATATCCTGCTTCCTGAAAACCTGCGACAAGTGTTTTAACAAGCTGCCCGGTTACGGAGTACACCTGTAAAGTGAGATAACCGTTAACCGGTAAAGTGTAAGCAATTGTTGTGGACGGGTTAAACGGATTAGGATAGTTTTGAGAAAGAGTATAATCTAACGGCAGCACAACTTCCACCTCAATAATATTACTGTATGTAAAAGTGCCATCGTTATCTATCATCCGCAGCCTGTAACCGTATTTTCCCGGTTTCCCATTCCTGTCCGGATACATATACTCCTTTGCTGCGTTGCTATTACCCGCTGCTGCTACGGTTGCAACAGTTTCCCAAACCGGACTATTGTTTCCTTTCCCGGCACTTACAGAACTTATCAGGCAAGCCCGCTCAATTGCAAAAAGAGCGCTGTTTATCTCGGTGTCAGTTTCCCATTTTAACTGCACTGAATTTTTTATTGCTACAGCCGTAAAAGTGGTTAATTCAACCGGTAAGGGGTTTATGCTGCTACCGGCAATTTTTGCAAGAGCGGCATAAATATAACCACTGTTGGCATTAAGGGTGATAGCTGTTGTTAATGCTGCCGGGGTTATTGTTGTCGGGGGTGAAGCCAAAGATGTTGTATGAGCAGTTGTTTGGCTCATAGCGTTCCAAGTTGCCCGCTCATCTGTTGAATAGGCCACCCGCAAATCGGTATTACCCGCGGCAACACCGTCATCTGTGCCGTAGCTCGGGCTAAACTGGCTAAATCCCATGCTTGCAGCCGCACCTGCTGCAATTCCCTTGCTATAACTAATCCGGTAATGCCGCTTTTTCGAGACGGTATCAATGCCGCCTGTGAATGCAGAACTGCCGGTATTGGCATCCGAGGGAATACACCTCACTAAACAATAATGCCCGCTTGCCGTACCGCCGGTGGTTGAACGGACTGAAATAGGCCTGTATCCGTTAGCATCACCAATGGGGAACGAATTTACTTTTCCAACACTATTAGACATACCGCGGCCAAGCGCGCCAACAACATAAGACGTTACGGGCGCTGTTGTTATAATAACATCTGTCGTTGTTGTCGAAAGTGCAAAAATTGCATAATTGCCGGTTTCGACAATACCGCTCATAAGGTTTAATTGCGATACACATGTCGAAGCGCCTTGGTCTAGAAACACATCACTTCCCAAGGTTACTTTTGCCCCGCCGGTTTTGTTTATGGTTATTCCATTAAAATTGTTGTTTGTTGATGAATAAACGCCGACGGATATATTCGAATTATAATTACCGGCAAACGTCGTATTAAAAACGCGCATGGTGGTTCCGGCAGAACCAGCTCTAAAATCGAAGGTGCCACCTGAATTTGTAAAGCTGCCATGAACCGTAAGAGTATGAATAATTGTCGAAGTGCCGCCGGTTAATGTTGGAGAGGTAAAACTGCCGCCGGTATTTATCAATAAATCACCATTAACCGTTAAAGAAACCGCGGTAGTATTTAATGCAACTAAAGTTCCGTTTACCGTTAAGTCTGCGCAAACCGCATTTGCATCATCAATAGTTACGGTAATTCCGGCGGGAATTTCAACATCATCGGCAGATGTAGGGACGTACCCGCTTGGCCATGTTGCCGGGTCACTCCAGTTCCCTCCGGTAGTAGCGGCGGTCATCGAGTGATCCAGCCCGTGGTTCCATATTTCGAACAGCTTCTCGCCGGAAGTATTAGTTTGAGCTAAATAATAGTTTAGTGTATCAATTTGTGATTGGGTAAGTGTCTCCATTTTGTTGACACCGAAACTTGCTTTAATTTTATTTGCAACAAGAATATCGTATGTTGGAAGACTGGGATAAAAGTATGAAGCGGCCCGTAAGTCATCAAGTTTAAGAATTACCTGCACTTTACCCGTTCTCGGGATACTGCTGTCGGTTAAATATTGATAATAACCGTACGGTGTGGTAAAAACAACATCCTCGGCAATAAGGTGGTTGAGGATATTTTGAAATTCGGTCAGTTTCGTTTCAGTTGTCCATGCAAACGGATGCCCTTGCATAACCATGTAGTCTGTATAAGTGGCCTTTTTAGCGTTATAATCGGTTAAAAAATAGTTATAATCCGGCACACCGGTTGCACTCTCGATAAAAACCCTGTTTGTCAGGTTAATTTGCCCTGACGCCAATTGCGGACTGAGTTGGCCGAATAACAGCACTTTATAGCTTGTATCTTCACTCATCACTTGAATTAAAGTCGAATCAATTTGATTATAAGGAGCTCCAAAGGTATGCATTTGCAAACCAAGCTTGTTCTTTATAACATTGGTTGCACTGTCAAAATGTGCTTTCTGAAATGCGTACGATGTACCCGAAAACTCCCATGTAGTTTGACTAAAACTAGTGGTGGCAAAGGCAAAGCAGAGGGGTAACAATAAATAGTGAAGCGCAAAATATCTTTTCGAGGCAAGAAACATATTTCAATCCTTTGTTATTAGGTATTGAGATGAAAACAACTCTATTAGTTGTTAAAAATTGGTATGCAAATATGGAGTGAATAAACGCTGAAATCCAGTAATTACGGGTTAAAACAAGGTTAATCACCCGGAGTTAACCCCAATACTGTTGGTAATTTCGGTAATTCATCATTTGAAAATATTCTGCAGCTAAAGCCCGGCTGCAACAGCTAGACAAGGCATGCCTTCGGTATGGCAAACAAATCCCCTAACGAAGTTTGAGTTTCGAACGTATTAGATTTTCAAGTGGAATTTTCCATCTTTAAAAACTTTGAATAGCTTCTATATGAGTTCAAACCCCAACTTATTGCGAAGGTGCAATAAACAAGGCCATTCTCGATTTTTTTTGTAAAAGACTACTACTGACTGGGGTAATGGCGTTTCGATGAAAGTTTAGGGGTAAATAATAACGTAAGTAAGAGTAATCAGTTCCTTTGCGCCGAAGGCGCTAAACCTGAATAACCGTGGGTTTCTTACCCACGGTAAATGTATCCCCATACACAAACCGTCCCCGAACGGGGGCGAACCTTAAACAGAAAGTCGAACTATATTAATGGTCATTTGTGATTTTTAAAATACGTGGAGTTAAACACGGTCTGGTGAGCAGTGATAATCTTAATTTAACGAAACAAAAAAAGTTCGCCCCCTTTCGGGTACGTGATTATTTGGGACGCTATCTTTACCACGGGTTAGGAACCCGCGGTTACTCAGGTTTAGCTCCTTCGGAGCAAGTCCTCCTAAATTTTATCCCATTCAGTAATATCTTACATTTTTTTAATTTGTATAATGGAAGCAGTTTCTAAGTTCCGGCCAAATATGCTGATGGGAATTGAATCCGGCGAACCATTTATTAATTCAATCGGTTTCAGGCAAATGCATTCCTTGAAGTTAAGGAAGCAGAGGAAATAAATGCTTAAAGCTGGACTTGAAAATTGTTTGGTTCATCCCCTCGGTCTCGAAAATGACAGAAAAATTATTCTTTTTGTGGTTGTGTATTCTATTAAGTTCAATTTGCATCACCCCAATGGTTTTCGGGTCTGTGATGGCATTAACAGCCCCCAACACTCCAATTTCGGAAAACCCCATTAAAAACAGAAAATCCGCACCTTGCGATGTTGTTCCCCTGATTATCATCGAGAAGTCATTTTCATATTTTCCGCCCATGATTTGAGAAGAAGTGTACGTTTGCATGGAATCAGTTTCTCTTGTTTTCAGGCTAATGCTGCTCGTATTCAGATCGAACTTGATACCGTAATTTTCTATAAACAGTTGTATAATAAAAAGTGACTTTGCCTGCCCGATAAAAATGACATTAAAGGATTTAAAATCCTCTGCCGTTAATTGGCTGGCGAGTTTAATTTCATACGCTTTTTCTGAGACATTCAAATAGGGCAGCAGTTTAATCAGGCCTAAAGTTGCACTCGGCCGTAAGTACGTGTACCGGGCAGGTGAGAAACGCTTGTTGAACGTGTCGTCAGATTTTGCGACTTTAAGGAAATCATCAATATTATTTATTTTAAAATTCCTGACATTATTGTGGAACGTGAGACCCTTCTCGAGGTCATTCATAAAGAAAAAATCCCCCAATACCACCAAGGTTGGCTTGTTTTTAGCGGTGATAAAATCTTTTAACAACGGATGATTGACCAAGGCTGAGGATTCGTTACCGGTGTTTACCAGCTTCATAAAAACGATAACGGAGATAAGGATAACTATTACAGCAGTGATTGCTACTTCCCGCACGGTCACTTTTGCTTTTTTTTGCTCTTCAATGGCTATAAAGTCTAATTCATAGCTCCCCTTGGGTATTATTATTCTGTAATGTACAGCCTGCGGTGGAACCGTTTTATAATAAGTGTCAAGTTTGTTGCGCAGATTGTTCACATAGACCCTTACAATCGAGTCGGACTTTGAATCAAAATCCTTTCCCTTGCCGAGAACATCCAACGCGATGGAAATTTCTTTGGGTTTATTGCCTTTAATTGATTCGTGAACAAGATAGGTGAGTATCTCTTTAAGCCTGTTTGAATCTTTAAATTCCGGGCTTTCAATGATTGTTTTTAGTAATTCAAGTTTTTCCGCTTCAGTTGGCATAATCCAGGCCTTTTAATTGTAAAGCACATCCTGCAATAATCAAATGGGTAGAGTTACCCTGACATCTGGTTTGCAGCAAAATTCATCCTTTACCATTTATACTAATTCTAAACAAATCTAGTTTCATAGCATAAAATAGGAAAACCCGCCAACGCACGAAACAGCAATCGGGAGCAATTTTTTTCTTTTTGCAGCAACTTTTGCGCTTACTCTGCACCTTTTATAAAATACGATTACTGAGGTTATTGGATATTTTCCCGGGCATCACTGCATGGTTGTTTAAGAGGGCAGTCAGTACATCCGGAGCTGCACCCCGGGTTTTTTTTAGGCTGTACGCTTTTATAGATTTTTATCGCTGTAAATAACAAACTCCCGGCAAGTATAAGTGCAACGATGATGTTTTGCAAAAGTATTCCCGTTGTCATAAAAATAACCTTCCCGTCTGATACGTGACAAATGCAACTGCATAAGCTATCGCGGTTGTATAAACCATAGTAAATGCAGCCCATTTCCAGTCGGACTCTTTCCGTATCGCGGCAATAACCGCAACACAGGGAAAATAAATTAAAATGAACAGCATGAATCCGATAGAAACGAGCGGGGTGAATACTTTTTCGCCTTTATGCACACCACTTGTATAAACCTGTTGCTGCAATTTGTCTTTTAGCGAATTGGAATTTTCATCCTCTTCAAGGCCGGCCTGATACAAAACGCCCATGGTGCTAACCACAATTTCCTTCGCGGCCAGCCCTGTTATAATGGCCACGCCGATTTTCCAGTCAAAACCCAACGGAGCGATAGCAGGCTCGATGAAACGGCCCATTTTACCGATATATGAATTTGCCTGCCTTTCAGATTCTTTGAGCGTTTCAATTTCTGCCGTTTTAGTGGTTTTAATTTCTTCCTTCAAAGAGTTGTTCTGCGCTAGTGCCAAAATCTGCGCATCATAATCCTTTGAATAGTGTACATCGCGGGGAAAATAACCCAAAGCCCAAATAAGGATGGATGCAAGCAGAATAACAGTCCCCATTTTATTAAGATATTGCACACCTTTAAACCACATGTGCTTGGTTGTATTCCGCAGTGTTGGAACCCGGTAAGGCGGCAGCTCCATAACAAAGGGTACATCTTGTTTCGCGAATGCAACTTTTTTCATAATCAGCGCAACAATAACGGCTATTGCAACTCCCGCCAAATACATACCAAGCAGCACCGTTCCCTGATACGCAGTAAAGGTGGCTGAAATAACAAGCACGTACACCGGGAGACGTGCACTGCACGACATGAAAGGCGTAATAAGCATAGTAAGGATGCGGTCTTTTTTGTTTTCGAGTGTGCGTGTTGCCATGATTGCCGGAACGTTACACCCGAAACCCATAAGCAGGGGAATAAATGATTTACCATGCAACCCGATCTTGTGCATAAGCCTGTCCATGATAAAAGCTGCGCGGGCCATATAACCTGAGTCTTCCATGAGCGAAATAAAGAAGAACAGTAAAAGAATATTCGGCATAAAAATTATTACACCGCCGACACCGCCAATAATACCATCGACAAGTAAATCCCTGAGAGGGCCTTCTGCCATGGTGGTTTTAACAAAATCACCGAAGAGGCCAACACCGGCATCTATCAAATCCATCGGATAACTTCCCAAGGTAAAAGTCGCCTGAAACATCAGCCACATGAAGAAAAGGAAAATTGGGAAACCGAATAGTTTGTGAGTCAGTAAATTGTCAATTTCCTTTACCTGTTTTCTTCTTTCGTGCGGCGCGGCTGTAAGGGTCTCGCCGAGTGCCCCCGCGATAAAACCATATTTCGCATCGGTAATAATCGTCGCGGATTTTTCGTTATATTCTTCTTCAAGCAGCCGTATTTGCGTATGGGTTACTGCTTCAATTGTTTCAAAATTCGGAACAGCTATCAGTTCTTTCGCGGTTGTTTTATCCTGCTCGAGTAATTTTACAGCAAGATATCTTGGCGCGTATCTATCGGTAATTGACTGATTGTTTTCAATGAGCGGTTTTATTTTGCCAATCGCGGCCTCAATATCCTCACCGTAATTGATATTAATATACCGTTGAATGGGGTTTGTCTCTTCGTGTATGCTAATAACTGCATTCAGTAATTCTTTAATGCCTCTGCCTTTAGAGGCAACCGTCGGAATAACAGGTATTCCCAGCAATTTGCCCAAAAGTGCAGTATCTAAAACAACTCCTGATTTTTCCAGTTCATCAAACATGTTAAGAGCAATAACCACTTTCACATGCATATCAATAAGCTGCGTGGTTAAAAACAAATTACGTTCGAGATTGGAGGAATCGATAACGTTTATAATTACATCAGGGGAATTGTCTATAATATGGCCGCGGACGAAAAGCTCTTCGGGCGTGTATTCAGTTATCGAGTACGTACCGGGCAAGTCGGTTAGTTTCATCGTGTATCCACCGCTTTTTATTTCGGCTTCTTTTGAGTCAACGGTTACACCGCCATAATTACCAACGCGCTCATGTGCACCGGAAGCAAGGTTAAATAAAGTTGTCTTACCGCAATTCGGGTTACCCACAAGTGCAATGTTTATTGTTTTTGTTGTATTCAGAACAGTATCTTTAACCGAATCATCATCCGTACTGCCGAAGTACGAATCTATCTCAGGGAGTGCATCATCCGCTCCTGTTATAATCTCAATCATGTGCGCTTCGCTCCGGCGCAAAGAAACCCGGTACCCCATAATTTCATACTCTATCGGGTCACGCAACGGAGCATTTTTAATAACGGTAACTTTTTTGCCCCGCACAAATCCCATCTCGGTAATCCGTTTCCTGAATGCTCCATATCCCGCCACTCGGCTGATAATGCCTGTTTCAGATGTTGCTAAATCGCTTAAACGTAAAGTCTGTAACTTAATAGTGTCCATAAAATATCGTCATCTAAAAATTAAAACCGAACTGCAGAGAGGCAGCCAACGCGTCGTGCAGCTTCTCTTCTGTTCCGGCTGGATTGATAATGTATTGTAAATCCGGTTTTACAAAAAAATGCTCATGTATTGAAACCTGATACGTCAATTCGAGTGCAGTTTCGCTCCCAACCTGATGATTGTGAAAGACTGCCGAGGCGAGTGCCAATCCCGCAACATCATCCGGCCGCCCGGAAAACAAACCTGTGTGATGAAGGCCGACACTGTAGTAAAGGTTGTTGACAATTGAAGCTTGCGGGGTAAAGCCAATTTGAGAGAAAAATGAAAGCGCTCCGGCACCATTCTGATTTTTTGCAATAGTTTGCTCAACTACGCCGTAAAATCCGTAGTTTTTCGCTTCAAGTGAAGCGTCGAGTTTGGCGTAATTGGCAGAATTTGAAAAATAAACGCCCATTTTAACGGTTCCGGGCAAATCTGAAAATAATGCAGTGTTTTTTTGTATTTCGGCAATTGCCATAAACCCGCACTCCCGGCAAAGGCACCAGTCGATATTATGCTCATTGTTTTCGAAATCTTCAGGAAGGCCGTCAAAAAGTCCTAATTTGAGGGAATAAGCCTCAGTCACGTCCCAACCGGTTACTATGCCCAATGTTGTTAAGGGGTAAACCGGGGAGGGCGCTCCGGAGGCTATCGTTGGATGTATCCCGAAAGAGCTATTAAGAAAAAGAGCGCCATAACCGCTGTTTGCAAATTCGGCATTCAAATCCTGTAAACCCAATGAAATAAAGAGGTTAGAAAATGTGTGCCTGTACCATAATTCATAAATAAACGTGTGTGAGCCGTTTTCGATATTCGAAAGACCCTGATAGTCGCCGACAAACACGGATGACGGAGTACTGCCATGTGAATTCGCGATATTTAAATGAGCGAGCCCGCTGCCGGGTATCTGAGTATTCTCAAGTGCTGCCTCTATTTGCCAGTTCAGCAGTCCTAGATATGATGACCCTTCCTGCAATCCTCCGTTAAGATTGCTGACCGTGTTTCCGATGTAAGAAGTAGAGGAAGTGAGAAGAAAAGTTGGCGGTAAATTATTTTGGGTAAAGTTTTCCTGTGCCGCAAAAAGCAGGATTAAATTGCTGATTATGTAATATCGTTTCATAAATCTGTCCAGAATGAGAATTAGTCATATTCTGTTACAAAACTATATGAAAAAAGGGTGCGGCTCAATCCCCGTTAGTTGGGAATCGGGAGGGTTGGCATCCCCATAAATGGGGATAGAGGGGCATTATTTACGAAAATTGTTCAAGGTTTACCAGATTTTTTACCACTGCATATATAGTTAGGCCGGATACGGTTTTGATTCCTGTTTTTATCGTGATATTTTTCCGGTGAGAGATAACCGTGTGCGTGGAGATGAAAAGCTTTTCAGCGATTTCCTTGTTCGAGGCACCCGTTACTAACAGTTTTAGCACATCAACTTCCCTTTCACTTAACACCTGTCTTGGCTGCGGGTCGTGCTCTGTTCTTGCCATGAGCTGTTTCTCAATTTCTTCAATAATATCGGCAGGCTGTTGATGAATATGAATAATTGCATCAAAAGCGGTCAATATCCGCGGCTCATAATACGAGTAGATAAGGCCAAGCACCTTGATATCCTGTAAATGTGTCCGGATTGCCGCCAGCACGTCCTTATGGTGCTGTAATAACGCGGGATTTACAAATACAATGTCCAAAGGGTATCTTTGGCTTACTTGTTCAAGTTCATCAGGGGAAGAAGCCGTTAAGATACGTTTGCAGAGGCCGCTTCGTTCCAGGATAACGCGCAGCCCTTCAACAACTATTTGCGAAGTTTCGGCAATAGCAATATGCAGGGAACCTTTTGTCATTCATGCACCGTTAGTTGTTTTTCCATGGCCTCAACCAAGGGGATGAGGATAAAATCTTCTATTTGCGAATGTATTTCAATGTCGTATTCGAATTCATACAGTGCAAACAGCAGTTTACGCCGCACTGTCCTTCCGTTTTTTTCAGGCAGGTATTTAATAAGCAGGTTTTTCAGGTCGGTTAATTTTTCTTTAATGTCATTGTGATGGTCTTTATAGTCAACTACCGAGTAAGGTGTGTCTTTTGTACTGATTGTGGTACCATGCAGCTGCTGATAGAGGCTTTTGACATACGGAAAAACTGTATGTTCTTCGTACTCAAGATGGGTATTTAGCTCACTGACATACTCGTTGAAAAATTTTTCGATAAGCTGCATTGAAGCAGTGCCGTTTACTGTCCCCATTTCGATGATAAAATTCCTTATTACCGGGCATTTCTCCTCAAGATAATACTTATGGCTGCGCTGTAAAAAAGAGATGATAACAACGATATCCTCCATCGAAAAGTTTTTTTCAGGCCGGTAACTGATGCCGTTAAACTGATTGGCGAATGCAAGAAAGACATCCGGATTGATTGAATTTTCCAGACAGACTTCACCAACACTCTTTTCCTGCACGGCTAGGTTAAGCCCAAGATGTTCCATCATCAGGATAAGATAATGGTTCTTCGCTAACAGTTCGGCCAAATTTGTCTCACGGGTAATGATGCCGGTATATTCTGGTTGCATTACTGCGCCTCTCTTCTAAAAGTGTTTTGCAAAGATAAGTTTACACGGGGACTAACACAAAATAATTATGAGTTATGAATGATGAATTATGAGTGGACAAAAAATTTACGAGTAATTCTATAAGAGATAAAATCAGGCTCAGATTGATAAGTTTTTTTTCAAATGCTTCAACGGTGGGTGCCGCATAATTTAGAAATGGATAGTATTCAACAACAAAGTTGGGCTGAAGCCCGTCTTGTTTAGGTCTTTTAATCCCCCGGGTTACCCGATACCCAGTACTTGTAAAGGGCGTGTGCAATGCAGGTATTCACACGGTTAACTTCAACGCGGCAAATCTGGCAACCGGCGTCTATTATTACCGCATCGTTACAGGTGTGAATAGCCTGACCCGGAAAATGCTGCTGGTGAAGTAGAAGAATGTAGAATGTAGAATGTAGAATGAATATAAGATGGAGGGCTGAGGGATTATCGAATAGGCTAATTAGTACCCATTTCCTCGCTTGGGATGAATACTATTTTTAAAACATTTTGCCAAAAAAATCTATTATGTGCCCGTCCAACAGCAATGCTTCCCAAGGGAGGTATTCCTACCCCTCTATAACCACAGGCAGTAGCCACTGGATATTGATTTGAAATTTTAAAACAAAATTTAGTGGCTTGGCATCCACCCCCCTGAGGAAAGCCTGGTGTTTATTGGTTATT
>JACPGF010000146.1 GCA_016182615.1 Ignavibacteriales bacterium | reverse complement strand
GGAGCATTGTCTTTTACCCTGCGTAAAAAAACCGGTCCTGTCAGAACCCATGCAACTTGTGCCGACTGATACGCTTCAATAATTGCGCTTCCCGTATTGATGATTGATTCGCCGGGCAGATAGCCCTCTTTATACAATTGTATCCAAAGTTCCAACTTACTCAACAGCTCGGGATTATCGAGAAACGGATGCTGCAAAGTACTATCAACCATGTCTATTCCCTCTGAGCCGAGCATCATCGGTAAATAGCTGTTTTTCCCAATATTCCAACCAGTTGCAAACTTGCCCGTTTTTCGCTTATAGACTCGGATAAACTGCACTGCTTCATCGAATGTTTTAGGCAAACCGGCTGAATCCATCCCTGCCTTTTGCAATAAATCTTTATTAAACAACAGGCAATAGGTGTTAAGATACCAGGGCAAAGCTACTACTTTTCCTTTATAAGTGCAATCATCCAAAGCACCGGCATGGTAAACGGCTTTTAATTCCTTTGCCGGGATGTAGTCTTCAAGTTTCAGCAAGGCTTCCATTCCAGCAAACTTTGCAAGGAAATCGCTTGACAGGTTTATAACATCAGGCGGTTTACCGGCAATATATGCTGCCTGTAGTTTTTGAATTGCGGCATCATAGGGTATATCCACCCACTTTATTTTTATACTTGGATGCTGCTTTTCATATCGTGCAATAACAGAATGTATGTAGCTGTCAAAAACAGGGCTTAACTGTAATGTCCAAAATTCAATTTCATTATCCGGCTTTTGCCTATTGCCACACCCTGAAGAACATAATACGGTTAGTAGTATAAATAGTATTGCAGAGGCAGCTATTTTAGCCTTCATCATTTTTTTCCGGGTTTATCAGGTGTTGGAAACCTGCAATCAATCATTGCCCCTTCCCTTAGGACAAATGATTCTAAAGTCCTTGCATTAATTTTTTTCAGTTTGCCATTCCCGTTTTCAGCAACGGCGGTATAGTATATAAAACTGTCATCTTCCGAAAAAGCTAACTGTGGAAAGACTTTATCATTAAAACCGGCATCGCTGGTAAGAATGGTTGTATTGCCTGTGGCGGTCTCATACAGCATTAATTCACTGACATACATGTCGGTATTACCCGGCTGTACAGAGTCTGGCAGCACACTCAAATAGGCGATGGCTTTACCGCTGTTAGACCAAGAAGGGACGACAGCCATCCTGTCATCGAAACTAATTTTACGCTCGCGTCCGCCCTGTTTGGTGTACACCTGATACATGCCGGACTCTTCCAATTTATTATAGAGGCAGATGCCATGTGAGTTCCAAGTAGGTTGGTATATTCTTTTACCGAGGGTGGAAATACTGTCATTGTTCAGGAAATACATCATGCAGCTTTGCTTTTCCTCGCTAAAATACGTTATAACCGAGTCACCCGGTTTCCAGGTAATAGTAATATCAATCCACGGTGTCAGGTCAAGTATTTTAAGCATCTTTCCTGATGTATCAAACACGGTTATGCCTTCACCGGTGTAGCAGGCATATTTGCTGCCGTCGTGAGAAAGTGATGCACGGAAGCCCGGGGAAATTCTTCTCAGGTTCTCCCCTTCCCTATCACATTTCCAGATAGTATTTTGCCCGTTGAAGATAACTTCATTCCCTGCCCAAATAGGCAAATGCGACTGAATAAATCCCACATCAAAAGATTTTCCGGTCTTTTCGTTTTGTATCGCTATACGGGCATCTTGATTTTTATAGTCCACGTACGTGTAAATATAGGCTGACTGTGCAGAAAGCAGGCAAGTTAATAGCATCAGCACGGCAAGCAAATTTTTCAAAAACATCGCAACAACTTTTTTATAAGAAAATATGACGGAAGTTACTGATTTTTTTTGGGACTTTTATCGCGGTGATTGGAACAACTGGACCCTAAATATTTTGGATCCTTTAACGTTTTGTATGGGAAATCCTCCTTTTTGTTTTCGATAGAGCAATAACTATAACTTTGGCGGCGTCCCAATAAAAACATATACCAATATCTTATTTACCAAACGATTTAGCAGTAACCGTTGCTTGGTTCGCTCTTCGAAGCTCCGCTTCGAGCTACATTATACGGCAAGCACGCAATTGTGGTAGGGCTTCGATTGCAGCTGTGTATCCTTTTTTTATAATTTCCTCACCCTTGTAAAAATCGAGCATATCAAAGTCTTCAATGTCTGGTGAAATGAGGACATCCGGCGCTGATAAGCGCAAGTGATGTTCCATTAAATTGTTCGTTGTTATCGAAATCGATTGGAGGAACACATTTATTATTGTCGGTGAGAAATAATGGATGTTATCGTTTTCTCCCGCTCTGTTAAAATGCATCAAACTACTCGCAAGATGCCGGTCTTCATTTAGCAGGTTAGCAAACATTCCCGGTAATTTTTTAACTAATATCTTTAACTCCTCTGTTTTTTTATTCTTGATTTTCCCATGCATTTGGCCACACTCACAGGCAGAGGATTATTTAATCCACCATCAATTAAGCAACGTCCTTTTATAAAAACAGGCTGCAAAACAGTCGGTATTGCTATACTCGCCATTATTGCTTCAACCAACGGACCCTTATTAAATATGACTTCCTCTCCTGTTATAAAATCTGTTGCAACAGCCGAGAATGGTACCGGCATATCCTCGATATTAATATCACCGGCCAATTCTTTAATAAAGCTGATTATTCTTTTATTGTCAATAAATCCCGGTGAAAATAATTTGGGGATAAAAATCCTTGCCACCATTAGTTTATCGACCTCGTGAACAATTTTTTCCATAGCCGCCACATCAACACCTGATGCATATAAACCTCCAATTAATGCCCCCATACTCGTGCCGGTAACAAGATGTACCGGCACCTCATTTTCATGCAATGCTTTTAAAACTCCAATATGTGCAAGCCCCCGGGCTCCCCCGCTTCCAAGTACTAAAGCTACATTGCTTTTACTCATTTGTATTGTCTTCCTGTTACCTGCATATAGATGGTTCTTTTAATAAAATAGCCTGTTTTTGCTTCGGTTAGCTGATCTTCGGTTTGTTGCAGCCTTCCTTGTGCTTCAATCAAATCGGAGATAAGGCTGATTCCGGTCAGAGTAAAATATTCATCCAATTGCAAAATTGCCATTAAAGTTTCGCCCAAGTGGATTTATCAGGTAGTGCATTTTCTGGCCTTTTTTTGAGTGCTTTTGTAATAGCGAAATAATAATTCACGGGTATATCCGGCATCTGCAAATTTCTGTAAATGTTACAGTTGAATCATACGATTTCCCAATATGATGACAAAATTTCACACGCGCAAGTTGGCGGCAATTTTCAACTTCGACACTTTCAATCGGATTTCTTCGAGTGTGATAAATCTAAAACCGATGGTAAAAATAACGAAAAGAGACCGCTTCATAAAAACAAACCTGAGGCTTTTGAATTTGGCTTTTAGAATTCGCGTTAAACCCTAATTATGGCATTCTTTCAATTGTTTTAGTTCAAATATGGACGGAAAACCAAATTGTGTTTTTTTTACCCAACCTCCCGAACTCCAGAATTTGGGCAATTTGATACCGGTGCTAACATACATTATCTCTTCATCTATCCATACCGTTACGTTCGTGCCTTGATGGATGTCCCCTGTTTTGCTTAGAACCAACCTAAAAACTCTGTACTCTTTTGGAGGATGGGCATCGAGCAATTGAAAACCTGCGTCCAGAATTTCTTAATTTTTTCTCCTCATTTTCTAAACTGTGTGCAGATTTGTTTACCGCCAGAAAAAGTAGGATTGGTTACTTAAAATATTCCGCCTATTTCTCAGGTAAGTCAAGGTTCGCGGGATTTTTTGGTTGAGTTTCTTGTAAGGTCACAAATTTAAACACTTAGCTATTACTTTCAAATTTATAGCGTCCGGTCGGAATTCCGGTGAAACTCTAACGTTTAATATTATCTCGGCGTTTGTGCTATTTCGGTTCTTCCTAACATCATAAATTAGATATATGAATATGTTACCATGATAAGTAAAATCCGGAAGCCCGGGAAGGACTGGAATAGCTATTGATGAAGGAAGCGAGGTTACATTGCAGCTCCAGCGGAGCGGAATCTTTTTGATTCAACTTTTTCAGGTATTGTTACAGAAATGTCCACCGGAATTTCAAATGAACATAAGCCCATTTGATAATATTGCACAGCCTTATTTATAAATCTATTGAAGAAGTAGTAATAAATAGTTAATTTGCAGTTAGATAGAAAATAACAGGGTGTTCCTTAACTGTGATAAAAAGTACACAGTAAAACTGTTTTACTAATAGGGTTGATTTTAATGTAACTTATACGTAAAATCAACTAAGTTTATTTAAGCAAACTCTACAGAAGTTGCTAAAACCGGGAAAAATTCCCAATTCATGTTCTTTGTGTTCCTGATAGTTATTTACGAATTAGTTAGTGAAATAGAAGTAGTTAAAGTTTATTAATCTCTGACGGAGGCCCGATATGCAAAAAACTGTTAAAACTGTTGCAATGTATCTTGAAGAATTAAAAGCCGGTAAACATCATTTCGAAAATGCATTCGAATCGATAGCGCGAATGATTTTCGACAACCCTTCAAGTATTAAACCTATTCTTGTCAATGGCCGAAGTACCTATGACTTTCTGCGGTTCAGAACCGGTAAAAAACACATTATCGGTTTGTATGATGTGATAAATAATTTTGTTGCATTTATTAAGGATGCAGCAGAAAACGGCGAAAGCAAAGAAATGGCTTTTGTGCTGGTGGGAGAACCCGGCAATGGTAAAACTTTTTTTGTTGACTATCTTTCAGCAATGTACCGGGATTTTATTAGCATTCCGGAAAACAATAAACACACATTTAAATTCAAGATACCCGCTGATATTGTGGGGTATGGCAATATCCGTGAAATCGAGTCGCAATCTTATGAAGACCCGGTTATCCTGGCAATGAACCTCTATGAAGACACCGAAGCATGCAAAGAAGAATTACAAAAATACGGGTTCGCCGATTCGGCAATTGAGAGATTTTATAAAAATTACCGCCCGCTTGGCGCAGACACTGAATTCATACTGAATGATATCAGAGACTATTTTGACGGTGATGTGCAAAAAATACTCAACTGCATTGAAGTAACGCGGATACCAATTAGTGCTACTCTTGGTACAATTACAGGGAAATATCCGGCAAAGGATAAATTGACCAGCTCAGGAGTTGACCTTGTTGGAGAGGAAAGCATTCAACGGCTTCTGCACATAACAAATACAAACAATCCCTACAGATTTGATTTACGGCGTGGTGCATTGGCAAGGGTCGGAGGTGGAGGAATCCACTTTGCGGATGAAATTTTTAAGAATAAAACCGATTTGATGAAAATCTACCTTGGTGTTATTCAAAACCGGATGATTGAAATAGATGCTTTTAAGTGGCCTATCGATACATTTATTATCGCGACAAGCAACAATGCCGATGTACAAAACTACCGGATGAACGGTGAGGAAAAGCCTATTCTCGACAGATGCCGTTTCTGTTATGTTTCGCATAACACCAACTATAAACTGCAGGAGCAGCTTACCCACTATGCTTTAGGCGATGGCACAAAAACAACTTTCATGGGCGAGCCGCTGCATACGGATCCTAATCTGGTTTATGTAATCTCGACATTAGTAACCCTTACCAGGCTGCCCCGGTTCGAGGATAAGTTAACACCAATTGAAATGATGAAACTTGCTGCAGGTGAAGTTGCCGGTGAAAAGAGTTCAAAGGCCCTCGCGGAAATTGTTGAAGAACTTGAACATGAATCAGACACCACCAAGCGTTTTGGACAAAAGGGTCTCGGCCAACGGGATCTTGCAAGAATCAATAACATTTTACGCGGATTCCCCGAAACCAATGAAGGACAATGCATGTTTGCATTGGATGTTTTTAAAGCCGGTGAAGATGTTATCCTTGATTATGTTCAGGAAAATACAGAGCGGGCAAAATATTTTGATGATATGAAAATTGCAAAAGGCCTCTATAGAAAGCGGATCAGAACCGAAATGTTTAATGCATTTATGGATGAGCCAACTGCCATAAAAAAAGATGTCCTCATGTATGTTAATATGATTGTCGGGATGGGCCGTTCTGACCTTGGGCAAGAAAAAATAATAACATACCGCGACCCGCAAACAGGTAAAACGCAGCCCATAAAAATAGATGAACGTTTTGTCAATGCTGTCGAAAATGAACTTGAAATGAAAACCTCGGAACAAAAGGAATCTTTCCGCAGCCAGATACGCAAAATCTATGCGCAAAAATTACAGACTGACAAAAACTACGATTTTATGGATAATGTCGATCTGGTTAAAGCAGTAACCGACACAAGGCTTAATTCAGATATTGCCTCCGCCGGAGGTTTGGTTGGCGCACTTGCCAACAGAACAAACGAAGATAATGAGCGGCTCTATAACCGCATTGTAACCACTATGATGAATAAACTTGGATATTGCAAAACGTGTGCTGAAAAAACAATAGAGTTTTTCTGTACACAAGATCATCAATCTTAAAATGCCGGAGCAATTATGCCAGATAACAAACAGACTGATGAGACTGGCAGCAGACAAAAACTGACTGATTCAGATATTGCCCCCAGTTCAACAAACCGGCTTTTTTTTGATGGTATTGATTCCGGAACAAATGGTTTGTTTCCCGGGCTGTATAGTTATAATGATATTGACATCATCCTGGGAATAAAACCATCGGGTACAATTACCAGCAGGATTTATGATTTAGACAGGCTGCTTGAAAAAGATAAACTGAGGGAGAAAGACGGATTCCCAAGAAAGATAAAACTTGGTAAATTGATTAAGCCCGCGAAAGACGGAACAGATAAAACGATTATTATTCCATCAACAAACGAAGAGAAATTCTACCATTGGATGAGCGAGTCTGAAGCAGGCGATGGGCAGAGTACTGGTGGAAGCGGTGAAGGCGATGAAGGTGAAGTAATAGGAGAAAGCCCCCTGCGGCCGGATGATGAAGGCGATGGAACCGGCGCCGGCAAAGGCGGCTCAGGCGATCATGGCATGGGCGCAGATGCCTATGAAGTTGGCAGAGTGCTTACAGAGCAGTTTGAACTGCCCAATATAAAGGAGAAGGGTAAGAAGACTTCACTGACAAAATACACGTACGATATGTCCGACAAAAATCCCGGGCATGGACAAATGATTGATAAAAAGGCAACTTTACGCAGAGTTGTAAAAACCAATCTTGCTTTGGGTAATATATCAGGTAAAAGTGAAATTGATGCATCGGGTATGATTATTACGCCCGGAGATAGGATTTACCGGATTCTTTCACGTGAACGGGATTATGAAGCACAGGCAGTTGTGTTTTTTGTAAGGGATTATTCAGGCTCGATGAGCGGTAAACCGACAGAGGCTATTGTGTCGCAACACGTGTATATAAACAGTTGGCTGGTCTTTCAATACAAAAGGCAGATTAAAAGCAGATTTATCGTCCATGATACAGAAGCAATTGAAGTACCCGACTTCTACACCTATTATAACAAGGCTGTAGCCGGGGGAACTGATGTTGCCTCCGCGTATATCCTGATCAATAAAATTATTGCTGAAGAAAACCTCGCGAAGAATTACAACATTTACATATTTCATGGCACCGATGGTGACGATTTTGACAATGCCGGTACTAAAGCCATTGCAGAACTGATTAAAATGAAAGCCTTCGCGAGCAGAGTCGGGATAACTATTGCCGAGAATTCATATTCTTCGAGGGGAAATACCGTTGTTGAGAATTACTTGCGAAAGTCCAAGTTATTCGAGACTGCGCCGGATGTATTTCACATGGATTCCTTCCGGGCTACTGAAGCCGATGAAGGGCGTATTATCAAAAGCATCAAAACACTTATATCCTGAGGAATCTATGGAATTAATCAGCCAACATATCAAACGGATAATGGAAGGATGCAAAGAACGTGCACTTGATGCAGGTTTGAAGTTCGACAAAGAATCCTTAGAATATATTGTTACCAATTCCGATATGATAGAATTATCACCAAAAAACATGATACCAACTTTGTATGATTACTGGCTGCAAGACATTCAGGTTTTACATGGTAAAGGTGAATACGATTACTATCCCCATAATCCGTACGAAACAGTTATCAATACACGCCCCGCGATCTCTTTTTATAATGATAACAACCCGGACTGGCTAAACGTGATGATTTTCTATCATGTGTTAGCCCACATCGATTTTTTTCAGAACAACAAGTTCTTTGAAAAAACATGGGACTATGACTTTAAGCAAAAGGCACTCACAGAAAAAAGAATGATCGCGAGACTTCGTTCAGAGAAGGGGCGCGAGGTTGACTATATTATCGAGTTTGCCAAAAGTATTGACAACCTTGCCGGTTATTTTGATTTACTGAATGATAATGCAAATTATAATGCTTTAATGCTCTCCGCCAAAGCTGACTATTATTTTAATTTTTTTCTCCAAAGTGAAAAATTTGTACCAATGAAAGTTTTCCTCGATGAAATTGAACGGTACAATAACATGCCGGATACAGAGAGTAATAACAGGGATGAATTATTCTTTTCCAGTCTAAGTGGAACATACCCTGAGTTCGAGGAAATGTTTAATAAATTTACTAATGCAAAGCCTCAATTCAAGCGGGGAGATTTACTCCAGTTTATAATGGACGAAAGTAAAATGATAAATTCAGGCGACAATGCATGGATGAAGACAGTTATTGAAATTGTTCGTGAAACATCGCTCTACTTCTCTCCCCAAATCAGAACCAAAACAATGAATGAAGGGTGGGCGAGTTATTGGCATGAAAAACTATTCATGCAGGATGACCGTATCCGGGGACATGAAGTCTCCTTCGCGCGAATAAATGCAAAAGTAACTGCAATCTCAAGAGTTGGATTAAACCCTTATGCTATTGGCTGGCGCTTGTTTAGCTTTATTGAAGAAATGGCGGATACCGGTAAACTTTCTTACGATTACACAAAAATTCTGGATGCAGGACAGAGAAAGGCATTTTTACAGCCGCAAGGAAACGGTAAAGAGTTTATCTTCTTTGTACGTGAAAATTATTGTGATTTTACTTTTCTAAACCGGTTCATAAATCAGGATTTTGTTGACAAACACAAACTCATGGTAGTCGGTCAAAGAATAGATCCTCAAAAGAATACCGTTGCATACTATGTAAAAAGCCGTAAAGCAGCCGACTACAAGAAAATGATAGTTGATAGTTTATACCATCCGCCACAGATGCGGTTTTCGGATAATACCGATAATACCCTCTCCCTTGAACATCTATTCGAGGGAAAGGCTTTGTATAGTGACTATATTCCTAATACGCTCATTGGCTTAGAATATCTGTGGGGCGACCCCGTGGAACTGATAACTTATGAACCGGACTTGAATGAGCTGAAAAAACGGAGTCAGAAAGCGGCGGCACAGGACGCAGCGGCAGAGACCCCGCCATTTGCAAAAGTCCGCTATTTTGTAAAAGACAAAAAAGTAACCAAAACGAAGATTGCATAATGTATGCCAGCAACTGAAAAAAATGCAAATATAAAAACAGTCTATTCAATTCTTGATAGCAGGATGCAAAGGAAGGATGAAACATCTCTCATTCCGTTTGATGAATTTCTTTGCAGGGCTGCCGCGCAGCCCCGTGTTGTGTTCAGGAATGTGTTTCAGCTTTTTAGCGGAATGATCAATTATTATATAACCGAAATTGATGAGTACGAGCATGATCCGGAAAACATTAACTATAAAACAATAAATTGTGATAATTTGTTGGTTGCAAACACCGACACACCGTTTTTTGCAGATTTACCTCTCGCGAACCGCCTGATACGCTTGGCTGAGTCATTTAAATCCGGATCCCAACAGAACAAAATTTATATTTTTATTGGCCCGCCCGGCAGCGGTAAAAGCACATTCCTGAACAACCTGCTTTGGCGATTGCAGGAATACACTCATTTGCCAGAAGGAAGTATGTACGAAACGGTTTGGCAATTTGATGATGATAAGCTTGG
This sequence comes from Ignavibacteriales bacterium, assembly GCA_016182615.1. Lineage (GTDB taxonomy): Bacteria > Bacteroidota > Ignavibacteria > Ignavibacteriales > Ignavibacteriaceae > JACPGF01. Next base: position 22,616 of record JACPGF010000146.1, on the reverse strand, counting down.
ACCATCACTTACGGAGGTAATGAAGAGTGCCCTTGATGAATACTATAAAAAACATAAAAATCATGTCGTTCATGTACCGACAAGGCACTTAAAAATTCCATGCCCAAACCACGATAACCCGATTCTCCTGATTCCGGTTGAACACCGCAGAGAAGTACTTGAAAACTTACTGAGCGGTGAAATGCGGATAAAAATTTTTAATAAAAAGGCATACGAGTGGGTTTTCAAAGATGAGCCTTGTACGATTTGCCAGTCAATAGCGCATACGATTAGCGAACAAGTGGATTCACCATCAGGACTATTTAATTATATTTTTGCCCGGCGTTATACATACAATAGAAGCGTTGGTAATGGGATAAGTATTTATAACCCGGGGGATAAAGAACCTGAAAAGTTTGTATACTCGAACGAGGCTATTCAACACGAACTGGATATCCGATTCCGGGACAGCAATTTAGTGAAATATGTTTTTTCGCGTTATGCAAAAACAAATAACGGTGTTTTTGCTATTATGGATGTAAAAGGCTACAATGAAAAACGTTTCCTTGATTTGCATGGCATCATAAGCGAAGGGGTTCATAAAATAGAGGATATTGAAGAAAACGTCAACTCACTGTTTATAGCTGTTATGAATCCGGAAGACAAAGAAAAAATAAAAATGCATGAGTCATTCAAGGATAGAATAAAAGAAATTAATGTCAATTATAATCTAAACTATCATGAAGAAGTAAAGATTTTCTACCACACATTTGGTAAACAAATACAATCCCGGTTTCTTCCGACTGTACTGGATAACATTGCAAAAATTATCATCAGCTCAAGATTGAATACAAATTCCGAAGCACTGAAGGCTTGGATAAAGTCTCCTAAAACATATACGAAATACTGTGATGAGAATTTGTTCCTTCTTAAACTGAGTATTTACAATAACCATATTCCACAGTGGTTAACTCAGGATGATTACAATGGATTTAACAGGGATCTCAGGAGAAAACTCATTGATGAATCAGAATCTGAAGGGAGGACAGGGTTTTCCGGTAGAGAATCTGTTACATTGTTTAATGAGTTTTATGATACCGTGCGAAAAAAATACAGCGATATCGATGAGAAACGGGGTCGTGTTTTAATTACTATGGATGATGTCCGTGATTTTTTCAAAAAGAACAGAACATATTCCGAGCGTGTCCCCAAAGGTTTTATAGATTCCATCATCAGGTTGTATGATTATGATATCATGCAGCAAATTAAAGAATCGCTATTCCATGAAAATGAGGAGAGGATTGACAACGATATACAAAATTATCTTTTTGCCTCAAACTATGATATTGGAGAAAAATTGATTTGCCCTTACACCAACGAGCAAATAGAAGTAACTGAAAGTTTCCTGAATATCGTTGAACAGCATTTGTTAAAAAAAGAGACGAGCAGCAAAGACCGGAAGCGATTCCGCGAAGGGATTGCTTCCCGCTTTGTTATCGCATTGCAGGAGATGCATTCCGAGGAAAACAGCCTCACAGAAAGTGCTGTCTATAAAGAACTCCATGCGCTTTATATGAAAAATTTACGCGAAAATATTTTGCAGCCATTTTTGCAATATACCTCTTTCGAAAACGCGATTAAAGAATTTGGTTCCGCAAAACTTGAAATTTACGATCAGCGGACAAGGGACGAAGTAAAATTCCTTATTAAAAATCTGGTTAGCAAATTTGGCTATACTTCTGACGGTGCACGGCAAATTTGCCTCTATGTCCTTGATAATAAAATAGCGGAGAAACTGAAAGAAGAATAAAAGCAAATGATAGAGTATTTTGGTTCATATTAAAGTTTGGACGAGAAATTAAAACTTTGATAATTTGAATAATCACTGTTGTTCAGTTTTTATGCCGAATTGTAATATCCGGCAACAAAAATCTACTCGTTCCCCTAAGGAGAGTCAGGGCTGAAGCCAATTGCAAGGATTGGGCTTGTGATCGCCCCGTTTTAACCAAAGGAAAATGGGATTGAGCGCAATGGGCTCTTTCCCAAACTCAGAGTTTTATAAGACTCTATTTGAGTTCGCTAGATTCACCACAAAAACTTTGCCCGGCACCGATACAAGTATAACAAAACCAAAAGAAAGACCTGATAGGATGACAATAATAGCGTAACCTCCTTTTTGGTTTAGCCACACCCTTTCAGACAGAGCAACATTTTGCTTATTGAAATTCTGATTCCTGATAAGCTTAATTGCAGAATTACCACCGGATTGGCTCTATTTGCCGTACAAAACTTCTGTATGTAATAATTTTCGTTGACATTAATAATTAAATGTTCTATTTTCAAATCCCTTAACCCTAAATGTTCATATTCGGAGTTGCGTTTTTATGAAAGATATTAAGTACCCGCCAGTGCAAAATTATATCGGCGGCAAGTTTGTAACAGGCTCAGGTGAAAGCTTTGATGTATTTTCTCCATTGGATGGTACTGTTATAGCGCAGTCGAATCTTTCAACCAAAGCTGACGTTGCAAGTGCAACCGGAGCTGCAAAATTGGCATTTCCGGCTTGGTCTGCTATGCCAATTAAAGAACGGGTACAGGTGTTTTTCAAATACAAAACTCTCCTCGAAAAGCATTCCAAAGAACTATCAGAATTAATACAAGAAGAAAATGGTAAAACATTTTCTGAAGCACAAGCTGAAATTGATAAAAGCATTGAGCTAACAGAATTTGCCTGTTCCATGCCACAACTGGCATCCGGTGAATTACTCGAAGTAAGCCGGGGTGTTGAGTGCCGGATAGAACGTTATCCTGTGGGTGTGGTTGCATGCATCACTCCGTTCAACTTCCCGGCGATGGTGCCCAACTGGACCATTCCCAACGCGCTGGTGCTTGGCAATACCATGATATTAAAACCTTCCGAATTAGTTCCACTAAGCGCAAACCGGATTGCACAGCTTTTAAAAGAAGCTGGTTTACCGGATGGCGTTTTTAATATTGTTCATGGGACAAAGGAAGTTGTTGAGGCAATTTGCACTGAGCCGCTGATAGACGCAATTTCATTCGTCGGCTCGACAAAGGTTGCAAAAATTGTTTACGCCTTGGGTTCATCAAACTTTAAACGCGTTCTTGCTTTGGGCGGGGCAAAAAATCATCTTTTCGTATTACCCGATGCACACCCGGGTATGGCTGCAAGTAATATTGCAGCTTCAATGTCTGGTTGTATCGATAAACTTTGTGATGAAGCAAGAAAAATTATTCCCGGGCATAATCTGGGAGCTGTCATTTCAGCAGAAGCTAAAGCGCGTATTGAGAACTATATAACTGAAGCAGAGAATGCCGGTGCAAAAATATTAGTTGATGGCAGGCATTATGTTGTAGCCGGAAAAGAAAACGGTTATTATGTCGGTCCGACGGTTATCGATGATGTTACCGCTGATATGAAAATTGCGCAGGAGGAGGTTTTCGGACCTGTGCTTGCAATACTCCATACTGAAACTCTTGAGAATGCCCTTGCGATACAGAAGAAAAGCCCGTATGGTAATGCTGCCTCGGTATTTACACAAAGTGGAGGTGCAGCACATTATGTATCAGAACATGCAAGTGCCGGAATGATAGGTGTCAACATCGGTGTTCCCGTGCCGCGTGAGCCATTTTCATTCGGCGGATGGAATGATTCAAAATTTGGCGTTGGTGATTTAACCGGAAAAAGCTCGATAGAGTTTTGGACAAAACTAAAAAAGACAACAACAAAATGGAACCCGGAAGCACAAATAAATTGGATGAGTTAGCTTTTATTAAAATTTTCGTAACTACTCAGCCCACTGAAATTAGATAACTGATTGTGCTGATTTTATGTGCCAATGGCACTAAATCTGAATAACCGTGAGTGGTAACTCACGGAAAAAGAATACCAAACTGATTCCGTCCCTGAAGGGGGCGAACCTTGGAGAAACGGCAATAATTTCCCATAGTAAGTCAGTTCGCCCCCGTTCGGGGACGTGATTTTTTTTAGTTCTCTCTCCACGGGTTGCCACCCGCGGTTATTCAGGTTTAGTCCCTTCGGGACAAATTTAATCGGCTGAGTATTTACAAATTTTTCATTAAGCAATTGTACATTTAATTAAAAAAAACTACAAGGAAAGATTATGGCACGTATAGTACGCGGAGGCCTTATTCAGGCCACACTCTCGATGTCAAGCGAACAACCTATTGATAAAATCAAACAATCGATGATTGAAAAAAATCTTGCGATGATTGAAGAAGCCGCTGCAAAGGGTGTGCAAATGCTTTGCCTGCAGGAACTGTTTTACGGCCCGTATTTTTGCGCCGAACAAAAAACAAAATGGTATTCGCTTGTTGAACAAATCCCGGATGGGCCGACAACACGGCTGATGCAGGAAGTTGCAAAAAAGCACAGCATGGTTCTGGTTATCCCTATTTATGAAGAAGAAATTACCGGGGTTTATTACAATACCGCTGCAGTCATTGATGCAGATGGCAAGTATCTCGGCAAGTACCGGAAACATCATATCCCCCATTGCGATCCGGGTTTCTGGGAAAAATTTTATTTCAAACCGGGCAACCTGGGCTTTCCGGTTTTCAAAACCGCTTATGCTGACGTAGGTGTATATATTTGTTATGACAGGCATTTTCCTGAAGGAGCGCGCATTCTTGGCTTGAACGGCGCTGAAATTGTCTTTAACCCTTCCGCTACCGTTGCAGGGCTGTCTGAATATCTATGGAAACTGGAGCAGCCTGCACACGCGGTTGCTAACGGTTATTTTGTCGGAGCAATTAACCGTGTCGGGACTGAAGCCCCGTGGAATATTGGTGAATTTTACGGGCAAAGCTATTTCTGTTCACCGAGGGGAAAAATTATTGCTGAGGCCTGCAGGGATAAAGACGAACTTGTTGTAGCAGACCTTAATCTGGATGAAATACTCGAAGTGCGGAATGTATGGCAGTTCTATAGGGACAGAAGGCCTGAATCCTATGGCGCTATAACAAATCAGGATAAATAGTTCAGCATAGAATGGTTTATTTCACTCACTTATTGCTGCAAATACTGCACAATAAGTGAGTGTTTTCAATTTGATAAAAGTCTTAGCCCATTTTGTTTTTCAACTATAATGTTACTATTAGCAATAAATAATAATATGCGGCTGGATTGAATTTATAGTAGTGTTAATAAAGTCTAAAACCGGAGTAAAAATGACTACTGAAGAAGTTGTTGAATTAACGTCTAAATATACCTATGGTACATGGCGATTTCAGAAAAACTGGAAACCAATGCACCTTGTTGATGCTGAGGGCTGCCATTTTACCGATGCATCCGGAAAAAAATATCTCGACTTGTCCTCGCAATTAATGTGTGTCTCACTTGGCCATAAAAACAAAGCTGTCATTGAAGCCATTGTTGAGCAGGCCAGGTCTTTGCCTTATGCTGCCCCTGGATTCGCCACGGATGTCAGGGCTGAATTAAGCAAGCTATTGTTAGAAGTATTGCCAAAAGGTTTGGAAAAATTCTACTTCTCAACTTCGGGCACTGAAGCGAATGAAGCTGCAATAAAAATTGCCCGTATGTACACGGGTAAATACAAAATAATTTCCCGGTACAACTCGTACCACGGTTCAACAGCGGCAGGTATTGCCGCAACCGGAGACCCGCGCCGGTGGGCAGTTGAGCCCGCCGGAAAAATTGATGGAGTGATTTTTGCCCCTGAGTGCAATTGTTACCGCTGTCCGATTAAACATAGTTACCCCGGTTGTAACATTGCCTGTGTCGAGTATATCGAACACATGATTAAAAACGAGAGCAATGTTGCAGCAGTTATTCTGGAACCGGTTGTCGGCACAAATGGCATACTCATTCCACCTGATGAATATCTACCACGTTTACGGCAAATTTGCGATGAGAACAATGTTCTGATTATTGCTGATGAGGTAATGAGCGGCTGGGGGCGCACCGGCAAATGGTTTGCAGTTAATCATTGGAATATCTCCCCCGATATACTGACAACTGCCAAGGGCATTACAACAGCGTATGTACCTTTGGGGCTGACAGCGACAACAATGAATAGCAGCCATCAATGAGTTTAAAAGACTTGACCTGATAAACCGCTCTGCTGAAATGGGTGCATATCTGGTTGAGAAATTCAGGGCATTGCAGGGAAAACATCCGTCAATCGGCGCTGTGCGTGGCATCGGTTTGTTTATAGCAGTTGAACTGGTTAAAAACCGGACAACTAAAAAACCGTTTAACACGAAGGATGAAAAATTCGCTGGTAAACCTTTGTTTATTGACAAACTGACAGCAGAGCTGATGAAAAAAGGAATATTTGTACAATCGTGGGTAAGCCATTTTGTTATTGCTCCACCCTTGATTATTTCTAAAGAAGAAATGGATTTTGCTGTAAATGCTTTCGATGAGGTGCTTGCAATTGCCGATGAAGCAGTTGAAGCCGATTAATTACCATACACATTTATCAAACACCGGAAAACGTATGCAGAACATTGCACCGAAACTTACACACGAGCAGTACGAGAAAAACTTCGCCGAAATTAAACCGGCTCTTTCCCCTGCTGCTGCTATTGCTGAGGCAAACCGCTGCCTGTATTGTTACGATTCGCCATGCACCAAGGCATGCCCGACACATATAGATATACCGGCATTCATAAAAAAGATTGCGACCCGCAATATGAAGGGATCTGCAAAAACTATTCTTGAATCGAATTGGGTTGCTTTGACATGTGCAAAGGCTTGCCCGGTTGCAGTGCTTTGCGAAGGAGCCTGTGTATTCAATGCCAAATCTGAGCCGCCTATTGAAATTGGCCTGTTGCAGCGCTATGCTATGGATGAATATTTTAGCAGTGGTATGCCTGCATTGTTCACAAAAGCACCTGCTGCCGGAAAAAGTGTTGGTATCATTGGTTCCGGACCTGCAGGATTGGCATGTGCAGCTGAGCTTGCATTACATGGAGTTGAAGCAATTATTTACGAGGCTAAAGATATCCCCGGAGGTTTGGATACATGGGGAATTGCGCCATACAAAGTGCGCAAAGAAGACAGTTTGAAAGAGGTTGGTTTAATCGAATCACTTGGCGTTACCATTAAAACCGGAATAAAAATCGGAACCAATTTGCAGGTAGATGAACTCTTAAGTAAACATGATGCATTATTTTTGGGCATAGGGCTTGGTGAAAGCCATGAACTTGCAATAGAAGGTGAAAACACACCAGGTGTTATTGGAGCATTGCAGTTTATTGCAGATGTTAAACGTGAAGACTGGCAGAATGTTGTTGTCGGCAAGCGTGTTGCGGTAATCGGCGCAGGCAACACGGCCATTGATGCAGCCACTGAGGCCAGAAGACTCGGAGCCGAACAGGTGCTCATCGTTTACCGTCGAAGCCAGCATGAAATGCCTGCTTACGGTTTTGAGTTTGACCTTGCAAAAACAGATGGTGTACAATTTTATTTTCTCTCAGCTCCTGTAAAAGTACTTGGAACCGAATCAGTAACCGGGCTGAAGTGCATAAAAATGGAACTCGGGGAACCGGATAAACAGGGCAGGAGATCGCCCAAACCGGTGCCCGGCAGTGAGTTTATACTTGAACTTGACATGGTGATAAAATCAATTGGCCAGCAAACAAATGCTGCCTTTTTACAGCAGTTACAGGATGTTGTTATCGAAAGCGGAAAAGTGGTTGTGGATGATGTGACATATCAAACGGGTAACCCGAAAATATTTGCCGGAGGTGATTGTATCAACGGCGGCAAGGAGGTTGTTAACGCTGCCTATGATGGTAAGCGTGCAGCCCTTGGTATTATACAATTCCTTTTAGGTTAATTTTTCTAAGACAGATTCCGGAGAACAGGAGTACACATATATGGCAGATTTATCAATCAATTGTGCAGGAATAAAATCACCCAACCCGTTTTGGCTGGCATCAGCACCGCCTTCAAATTCAGCCTATCAAAACTGCAAGGCTTTTGAAGAAGGTTGGGGTGGAACAGTCTGGAAAACTATCGGTGAACCGGTAATGAATGTATGCAACCGTTATGGCGGCCTTGATTATAACGGCCAAAAACTCATGGGATTGAATAACATCGAACTTATCAGTGACAGAGACATTGCAGTAAACCTGAAAGAAATGGCCGAAACAAAAAAAATGTGGCCGGACCGCGCTGTGATTGCTTCCTTAATGGTTGAATCAGACAGGCAAGTGTGGCATGACATTGTTAAACGTACTGTTGATACTGGTGTTGACGGAATAGAACTGAATTACGGCTGCCCTCACGGTATGAGTGAAAGAGGTATGGGCTCAGCAGTTGGTCAGGTGCCTGAATACTGCCAGATGATTACTGAATGGGTAACGGAAGTGTCAACCATTCCTGTATTGGTTAAACTCACCCCGAATATCGGAAATATTCAGGGACCAGCCAGAGCAGCTAAAAAAGGGGGCGCCCATGGAATCTCCCTGATAAATACTATTAATAGCATCATGGGTGTAAACCTTGATACTTTTGAAACTTTTCCTTCTGTTGAAGGCAAAGGCGGGCATGGCGGTTTAGCTGGCCCGATTGTAAAACCAATCGCATTAAACCTGCTTTCACAGGTTGCGATTGATAAAGAAGTTAATTTGCCTATCTCCGGTATTGGCGGTATTAGCAATTGGAGAGATGCGGCAGAATTTATATTGCTCGGTGCCAACAGCGTTCAGGTTTGTACAGCAGTTATGCATTACGGCTTCAGGATTATTAAAGATATGACCGAAGGGCTGTCTAATTGGATGGATGAAAAAGGATTTACTTCGTTGGATCAAGTACGCGGTAAAGCCTTACACCGTATTGATGATTTTGGTAATCTAAATTTACTCTTTAAATCCGTTGCCAGAATCGACCAGAAGAAATGTATTCACTGCAACTTGTGTTATATTGCCTGCAACGATGGTGCCCATCAATGTATCGATTTATCACAGGAAAACGGCGTTTCAAAAACAGTTGTCCGTGAAGAAGATTGCGTTGGCTGTGATTTATGTTCAATTGTTTGCCCGGTTGAAAACTGTATTGAAATGGTGCGGATTGACGATGGTGCACAGCATAAAACGTGGAATTCACTGATGAGTGATTTCAAAGCACAAAACGAATCACTCTCGTGGGAAAAACTCCGCGAGTTTCAGAAAAAGCATGGAATTGAAATTCATTAACGGAGCGGGAAAATGTAATGAAGAATTAATAATGAATAATTGCATTTTCAACAGCCATTGAGGCGGGTATTTTTATTTGGAGCTTCCCTCTCCTTGCGAAGGAGAGGGATTAAGGGTGAGGTTGTCTTGTTTTAGCGGCATTAACACTGCCTTAAAACGATTCCCCCGCCCTGCGACCACCCCTTTTCGCTAAAAGGGGATTCAGTAAAACCATTTCAAAATATTGTCAATTCTTAGGTTGACCCCTTACCTCATTGGAGAGGCAGTGTTTTCAATCTGCCTGAGAGTATAAAAAAGCAGAAATGACTTTAGTAACATTTCGCGTTTACTGGGTTCTTACTGGTTAATTTGAGATTTACCACACCCACCTTAGTTAAGAAAAAGAATTTGGTGAGTGTTTAAGCTGTCAATAATTTTAATTGTACTAATACGTGCAAAAAAGGAATTAAAAAAATTTTCTTACATTTTAATACGGAGTATCTATGTCATTACTGATAAAAAACGGTCGGATAATTACTGCCGAACATGACTACATTGCCGATGTGTTTGTTGAAAAAGACACCATTACGCTCATAGGAAAAGATCTTTCCATGCAGGCTGATACTGTACTTGATGCCAAAGGGAAATATGTTATTCCCGGTGGCATTGATGTGCATACACACCTTGATATGCCTTTTGGCGGCACAACATCTTCCGATGATTTTGAGACTGGCACGCGCGCGGCAGCATTTGGCGGTACCACAACCATTGTTGACTTTGCCACGCAGGCAAAAGGCACCCGCATGCGTGATGCGTTAGATATCTGGTGGAAAAAAGCTGAAGGAAAGGCAACGATTGATTATGGCTTTCACATGATCGTAACCGACCTGCCCGATGCGCACATGGAGGACATGACAGAGCTCGTCCGTGAAGGTATCAGCAGTTTTAAGTTGTTTATGGCATACCCGAATGTGCTGCTGGTTGATGATGCAACTATATTCAAAGCAATGCGCCACACCGCTTCAACCGGCGCACTGGTTTGCATGCATGCAGAAAACGGTAATGTTATTGATGTAGCCGTTCAGAAAGCGCTGGCAGAAGGCAAACGCGCACCGATTTACCATGCCCTGACCCGTGCAACAACAGCAGAGGGTGAAGCTGTAAACCGTTCTATTGCACTTGCAGAAATGGCTGGCGCCCCGGTGTACATTGTGCACCTTTCATCTAACGATGCGTTGGAAAAAATTACCGAGGCCCGCGACCGCGGCATCCCTGCATTTGCAGAGACATGCCCGCAATACCTTTTCCTTTCGTTGGACGATATGGGTAAACCGGGATTTGAAGATGCCAAGTTAGTCTTTACTCCCCCGCTCCGTGAAAAATGGAATCAGGAAAAACTGTGGGGCGGCTTGCGCCGTAACGCATTACAGATTGTCTCAACCGACCATTGCCCGTTCTGTTTCCATGAGCAAAAGGAATTGGGAATCGGAGATTTTACAAAAATTCCCAATGGCGGCCCCGGCATTGAGCACCGCATGCAGCTTATCCATGATGGCGGTGTGAATGAGAAACGGATTACACTTAACCGCTGGATTGAACTGACTTCAACTACACCCGCTAAAATGTTTGGCATGTTCCCCAAGAAAGGTACCATTGCTGTTGGCAGCGATGCGGACATTGTTCTATGGGATCCGGAAAAGGAGTTTACCATTTCCGCACACACACATCACATGCGTGTTGATTACTCGATGTTCGAAGGCAAAAAAGTAAAGGGCAATGTTGATACGGTTATATCACGCGGCGAAATAATTGTAAAAGACAATGAATTCCACGGAAAAGCCGGAAGAGGCAACTACCTCAAACGCAGTACATACGGTGCTGCCTGGTGGTAGGATTTTTACTCAAGTCAATTTAAATTTAAAAAGCTATCCCATCCGCGGGGTAGCTTTTTTTTTTGTTACACTCACTAAGTATTTCATTCCGGTGAATATTTCTCCCAATCGACTCAGCTCAACTAAAGTTAACGTCAACTATAGGAAAAGTCTTACTATTCCTATAGTCAAATATAGGAAAAGTAACAAATCATATAAAGGGAGATGTTTTTCAGGCGAAAATAATTTTGAGATTTCGGATACAAACTATTGCTTTTGGGTTCTGTTTACTCGAGCCATGAAAGGTCTCAATTTTAATAACCGGGAGTGAAACCCAATGCCTCTCAAGAGAGGTAAAGTGTCAACTTAATATCTTTCAAATTTTTGAAATGTTTTCCTGAGACCCCTTTTTGAAAAGGGTTCGTAATCCGGAGGAATCGTTTTTAGGCAATATTAATGCCGCTAAAACAAGACAACCTCACATTGCTTAACATGATTCTGATACCTGATACACCCAATTGCAGAATTGCCACCGGATTTTAATATGAACCATGAACAAAATCCAGAACAAAATTATCGGTGATTTCCACATACGTTTATTTCTTTTCCCCAACAATTTTCCTATATTAAAAACTTGTGTGCCACTATAAATAATCATTTATCCCTAACCATTGTAAAAAAAACAATGTTCTGATACTGTGCAAAACTGAGGTTTTGAACAAACGGTAATTGCTGAAAGGATGTGCCATGAAAAAAAACGGATTGATTGAAACGGATCTTGATGGTTTGCAGGACAGCCCCCTGCTTAATAACGATTTGGCTCCCACAAAAATAAGTGAACGCAGCTGGGGTACGTACCATATTGCCGCTTTGTGGATTGGCATGAGTGTCTGTATCCCCACGTACATGCTGGCCAGCGGGCTTATTGCCGGAGGTATGAACTGGTGGCAGGCTCTGCTGACAATTGCCCTGGGTAATGTTATCGTGCTTTTACCTATGATATTAAATGCGCATGCCGGAACAAAATATGGTATTCCATTTCCAATACTGGCACGGGCAGCATTCGGCACAATCGGCTCAAACATTCCGGCACTGCTGCGTGCTGTTGTTGCATGCGGCTGGTTCGGTATTCAAGCATGGATTGGCGGTCAGGCGTTCAATTCACTCATTGTCCTGCTCCTCCCATCATGGGCATTTTTCTCCTGGGGGCCTTACATTGGGTTCCTTATTTTCTGGGCAATGAATGTCTATTTTATCGTTAAGGGCACGGAATCAATTAAATGGCTTGAAGCACTCGCGGCTCCATTCCTTATTGTGATGGGCCTTGCGCTCCTCTTGTGGGCTTATATGGCTATCGGAAGTTTTGGTCCCATGCTTGAGCAGCCTGGCAAGTTTAATACGTTTGGCGAATTTTGGCATTTCTTTATTCCATCGTTAACCGGAATGGTTGGTTTTTGGGCCACACTTTCACTCAACATTCCGGATTTTACCCGGTATGCAAAAAGCCAAAAGGCACAGATGCTTGGGCAGGCACTTGGCTTGCCGCCAACAATGGCTTTATTTGCATTTATCGGTGTAGCGGTAACATCTGCAACAGTTGTTCTTTATGGTGAAGCTATTTGGGATCCGGTTGTGCTGCTTTCGAAGTTTCATAATCCATTTGTTGTCATCCTGTCAATTGTTTCACTTTTAGTTGCCACGTTAACAACAAATATTGCAGCAAATGTCGTTTCTCCTGCAAACGATTTCGCCAATATGAGCCCAAAGCATATTTCTTTTGTAAAAGGCGGATTAATAACTGCGGTTACCGGAATTATCATGATGCCCTGGAAACTTCTTTCCGATTACAGTGCATACATTTTCGGCTGGCTGGTTGGTTATTCGGGTTTTCTAGGGCCAATCGCGGGTGTGCTTATATGCGATTATTTCATTATCCGGAAAAAGGAATTACTTGTAAGAGACCTCTATATAAGAGGCGGAGCTTATGAATACACGAACGGTTTTAATCTTAAAGCGATTGCGGCTCTTGTGGCTGGCGTGATTGTAGCTTTAGTTGGTGTATTTGTGCAGCCGTTACGTTTCCTGTATGATTATGCCTGGTTTGTTGGCTTCTTTGTGGCTTTTGTTGTTTACTATTTATTGATGAGAAAAGAAAAAAGCAAATAACTATTTTGGGTAAGTAATAACCATAGAAGCTTAAACAGCTTAAGACTCTTTCATACCTGCCCGTTTTGCAATTGCCTGATGAGTATGTATTTTATAGAACGTCTGAAAGGCTTTTGTCTATTACAAGAAACCAAAATTATGAAATACCCATTATTGTTAATTTGCTTATTATTTTCTGGCTGCTCGGTTCTTACACCCGTGCGTGTATTACCGGAAAAATCTTCCGCGGTTACATTATCATTCGGTGGGCCTTATGTGCCTTCAGCAAGTCCAACAGGTGTTATTCCGTACACTACCATTGGTTATGCTTACGGGTATAAAGACAACGTGACACTTAGCGGAAATTTCCACGTGTTATCCGCGATTTTCAAAACTCCGGGAGTGGATGCCGGAATTGTTTTCCGTGCACAACGGCAAAACGGAAACTATCCTGAGATAACTATATATCCGAAACTCTACTTTTTCCATGATTTTTCGGAATCGAAAAACTTTAGATGTTTCCCGGATATAGCCTGCAATTTCAGCTACAGTATCAGCGAGAAATATCTCGCTTACGCGGGCTTGGATTATATTATGCAATTAACACGTCCGGAACATTTTATAACTCCTTTCATCGGTTTTGCATTCCCGTGTTTCACATCAGTCAGCGGCCAGGTTGAAATGAAATGGATGGCATCGAATGCAGACACGAAACATGGCGTATTCGAAGGTGAAAGTTCATTAAATGGCAAGGGCACAATAGGGTTATTTGCAGGAGTTTCTTATGCATTCTAAAGCACTATCGTTCTGTGGTATTCTCATCTTGTTCCTCATATCGGGATGCGATTTGGATCCGTATCTTTTTAATACAAAAAAAGTTGATAGCTACACGGTATCCGGTGCGGTTATTCCCGTAGCAAAAAGGGATTTTATTTCTTTCAAATCTCAGGGAAAAACATTATACGGGTTTTATATCCATTCCGATTCTTCAAATCATAAGACAAAGGAATGGACTATTTTATACTTTCACGGGAACAAACATAACTTGGAAGAATACTGGGACCGCGTGGAATTAATGTATAGAGCAGGTTATTCGGTGCTCATTTTTGATTATCAACAATTCGGCATGAGTGAAGGAACTGCTTCTGAAAGCGCTCTCTATTCAGACGCAAAAGCAGCGTATGATTTTCTATTGGCAAATTATACTCCACAGGCAAACCATCTTGTTTACTACGGGTACTCGCTCGGATGCGCAGCGGCGGTTAATCTTGCAGTAAGCAGTACACCCAACAGGCTTATACTCGAAGCTCCTTTTGCTTCCGGTGAAACACTTGTACAAAGTGGAACCCTTTTAGATATTCCGGGTGAGTTCCTGTTAAAAGGCGAGTTTAACAATAAAGAAAAGATTAAATCCATACATACTCCATTAACCATTTTACATGGTACCGATGATTCGTTTATTGATATTAATAAAAACGGCAAAGTTATTTATGAAAACGGGAATAACCCCAAAAAGTTTATTCCTGTATCAGGAGCAAATCATACAAATATTCCGGAAAAAATGGGAATTGATGCATATATTTCATTTTTACACGGCATTATTTAAGCATATGCCGGATACATATTATTTAGTATTTTATTAAATCTACTATCGCTTGGTGGGCAATATACGTTTATCATTACAAAGCTATCAAAAGAGTTACAATTAAAAAACGTACCGGAATTAGAATTAGTGTTATACCTTACTGTAGGGAGCTGCAAATGCTCCTCCCGAAAAGTATTGTATTGTCTTTAATTGTAATCTGTTTGTTCACATCACCATTGTCCTATTCACAATTTAACTTTGCAGAAGTTGAGACAATTTCTGTTGAACGAGGCCTTTCACAATCGACAGTATTTAGTGTATTGCAGGATGAGCGGGGACGCTTATGGATTGCAACCGCGGAGGGGCTTAACATATATGACGGATATGAAATAAACATACTAAAAAACTCAGACCCGCGCTACACGGAATATCTGGCCAATTCGGTAACCAGTCTTGCACAAGATACTCTTGGAAATATTTATATCGGATCGGCCGAGGGTCTCTCCGTAATGAATATTCGTACACACTCGCTTAGATCGTTTATTTTTCCGGAAACCGGAACAAAAGTGCACAGGGGATCAATCGACTATATGTTTATCGATAAGGCAGGGACATTGTGGGCATGTGGAAATGACAACCTGTACTATATCGATCTATCAGCTTTCAAGAAAAATCCTGTAACCCCGCTCTCAATTTGTAAGACTGTGCCATCCGGTGCCTATTCAAATGTATCGCAACTATCCGATGGTGTTATCTGTGCTGTAGGTAAAACAACTTACTTTCTCGATCCATTTACTAAAAAAATTGTACCGTATATCAGGCATGAACAAACCAAAAGGTTACTTGAAAGACCCACAACGCTGCTTGAGCTTTCTCCCGGTGATTTTCTTTTGCCGGTTAGCAACTTTGAAATTTACCGGTATAATAGTAATACCAATGTATTGGTTAAGGCAAATAATCTCTTGCTGCATGGGAAAGAAGTATCACTGGTAAGCGATTGTGTCCGGTTTAATGATTCGCTAATTGTCATTGGCACTTGGCGTGCAGGAATTTTTGTCTATAATCAGAATAACGGGCAAGTGGTGGAAGCAAACTGTAACGCTGAACTCGGGTTTCCCCCGATAACACAAATGATTAAAGACCGTGATGATAACATTTGGATTGGCTGTGCTGGCGGCGGCGGGCTGAAGAAAGTACATTTTTTCCACAAAAAATTTCATAAAATTTCAAACCCGCAGATTGCCCCGTATCTTGGTGACGGGCAATTTATAAAAGCAATCGATGAATTGGAAGATGGACGATTACTTTTAGGTTTTTTCAATGCCGGTTTAATAATATATGACAGGAAAACCGGAATGTCCCAAACACTTAACACAGCAAAGAATGGCAGCAGACAATTGAGATTCCGGGATGTTTTCGCCATCCATAAATTGACATCTGAAATATACTACATAGGTACATCACAGGGTGTCTTAAAATTTAACGCCAAAAAAACAACGCTCGAGGTTATTCCCGGCAGATTCAGCACCACACCGTTAAACATCTGGCATTTCGGTACAGTTAACAGTATTGTTTATGCTGGCAGTGCAAACGGCCTTTTCTCCGTTTCAGATTCTTTACGGATTGTTCACCGGTTTGAACCGATGAATTCAGGGATAAACACGAATTCAGTCGCGGTGGTTTTCCCGTCTTCGGGGCACAAGTTGTATCTCGGTACACATTGGCGGGGGGTTTTAGAATACGACACTAAAACCGGTTATCTCGATGACGTACTTTGGAAAGCAGTAGTGAAAGCATATCCCAAAGTTTCCCTTTATATCAAAACGATTCACCAGGATAAGGCCGGGAATTTTTGGATTGCTGCGCAGAATGTCCTTGTCAAAATCCTGAAATCAGGTGAGATGAAATTCTTTTCCGAAAAAGAAGGATTAGCCAACAGTTTCATGTACGGATTACTTGAAGACGAACATGGCAATGTTTGGGTTAGTACCAACAAGGGTATCTCGCGGATATCTAAAGAAAACGTTATCCGCAACTACAAATTAGATGACGGCTTACAGTCCTGGGAGTTTAACACGGGTGCATTTTATAAGTCACAGAGCGGCGAATTCTTTTTTGGCGGCATTGGTGGAATCAATCACTTTTTCCCCGATTCGGTAAAAGATGTAACCGCTACACCCCGGGTATCTGTAACCTCATGCGCGATTAACAATGTAACGGTTGCAGATAGTATGGTTTCTGCTCTGATATATGCACAGCTCAACTTTCCTTATGAATACAATAGCTTCGCGTTCGGTGTCTCAGGTATGTGTTTTAATAATAGTAAAAATGTTTTCTACTCTTTCTTCCTTGAGGGCTTTGATAAATCCTGGACAAATCCTTCAGCAGGTCGTGATATACGGTTTACCAATCTCAATCCCGGAGAATATACCTTGCTGGTAAAAGCATGCAATGAAGATGGCATTTGGAGCGAAGCACAAACGGTTGCACGGTTTACCATCAGTCCCCCGTTTTGGCAAACAGTGTGGTTTATCAGTTTGTTTTTCGCCTTTCTTGTTGGTATGATAACCGTCATTATTCGTGCAGTCATCGAACATAAATACAAAAAGAGCCTGCAAAAAATCCGCGAGGAGCAACTGGTAATGCGCGAACGCGAACGCATCGCGCGCGACTTGCATGACGAGTTAGGAGCAACTCTTACGAGTGTATCGATGCGCGTACAAATAATGCAGCAAACCAAGGGCAGCGATAACATGGAATCCGCGTTAAACATCTCCATCGGAAACGCCATTAGAAAACTTGACGAAATTGTCTGGACGGTAAATCCGTCAAATGATGACATGCAGAATCTTTTTGGTTATATAACAGAATACGCGCAGGAATTCTTCGAGAATTCATCAATTAATTACCGGTTCGATTTCCCTGAAGATATGCAGGTGGTCAAATTTTCTTCGGAGCGCAGGTATAACATTTTCCTTATTGTTAAGGAAGCTCTTAATAATGTGCAAAAGTATGCAGAAGCCGATACCGTTATTATCCGCGCGACTCAATTGAAAAACATACTAACAATTAGTGTTATTGATAACGGGAAGGGATTCGATATGCAGGCTGTTTCTCCCAACAGTAACGGGCTGACAAATATGCAAAAAAGAGCTGAAATGGCAGGAGCGAAGATTGAAATCCAATCAGTGCCGGGTAATGGTACAACTGTTTCAGTTCAACTGGAAATACACACAATAGAAACTAAACATTAGCATATTTATGCGATTGCCCCACAACCACAAAAAGTTTACTTTACCATATGGATATTAAAATTGCAATTGTAGAAGATGATAAAAACATCAGGGAAAGCTATAAGCTTCTGTTTGAAGTTTCACCCGGTTTTAAGTGCCTTGCTCTTTGTGAAACCGCCGAGGAGGCCTTAAAAAAAATACCGGGGCTTGATGTTGATGTAGTATTGATGGATATTAACCTGCCGGGAAAAAGCGGTATTGCATGCACCTATCAATTAAAAGAAAAAATGCCTAAGGTACAGATTGTTATGCAAACCGTGTATGATGATAGTAACAGCATATTTGCCTCATTAAAGGCAGGGGCTTCAGGTTACCTGCTTAAAAGAACTCCACCCGCTAAAATACTTGAAGCTATTGAAGATGTAATAAAAGGCGGCTCTCCCATGTCAAGCCAGATTGCACGGATGGTTGTTGAATCCTTTAAAAAAACATCAAATGATGAATCCCTTAATTCACTCAGCCTGCGGGAAAATGAACTCCTCGGTCTGCTCGCACAGGGCTTCCGTTATAAAGAAATCGCGGAAAAAATGTTTATCAGTATGGATACCGTGCGAAGCCATATTCGAAGGGTTTATGAAAAACTACAGGTTAATTCAAGAACCGAGGCGGTGCTAAAATACCTGAAGCAATAAACTGTCCGGAATTTTGCTTTATAGCCTGTACCTCATATATTACAGTTGTACTTCCACCATTTGTGTTACTATAATTTCAATAACTAAATTTTCCGCGGAAGATTATTCTTCGCGGTATATTATTATCTATGCGTGTAAAAACTCTACTATTTTTAATACTACTCACAGGTTTTAATTTTGCTCAAACCGTCAGGACGGGTAGTTTAACTGCCTACATCGACAGTGTTCTGTTAGCAATGCCAGCTACCGAATTTTCAAATGAGTATGTTGAACCGGATGCTACTCAACTGTCACAATGGAGCAGCATGGTACAGAATATTCTCGATGGCAATTATACCTCGGCAGACAGCCTTGCTAATATTCTTTCGTACGCGTTGTATGCATATACAGATACAACCGATTCGCCGGACAAACTGTATTACCTGCTTGCGAAAACGCCCGGGGGAACAAATTACTGGGGCAGTTTTATTTTTGACCAGTCACCGCAGAGGCAAAAAGTTGTCGTGCAATCTCCGCACCCGTTGTTTGATANNTAAAACTCTCGGTGCAAGAGCCTTTTGTATCAGCGGGACACACCGCTGTAATAGCAGTGATTCGACTTCTTGCGCGGGTACTACCTCGGTTTGTACCGGGTTGAGCAATGTAAAATTCAGAAAATCGGATCAGCCGCATAATGTCAGTGCAACCTTTCAGCGCACAGCAGAAATTTTGAACAGTTCACTGAGTAATCTTGTCGTTATTCAAAACCACGGATTTGCAAAAGATACAGGTGACCCCGACCTGATTATGAGTAACGGGGTTGCAAAGGTGCCAACTGTCGATTATCTTGCTTCAGTAAAAGATTATCTGCTGCAAATTGATTCATCATTTACATTTAAAATACTGCACATTGATACAACGTGGAATACCCTGACCGGAACAACTAATGTACAGGGGCGTTTAATTAATGGCAGCACAAATCCCTGCACGAAAAGTGCTTCGGTAAATACCGGCAGATTTCTGCACATTGAACAGGCATACACAAAACTGCGGGATTCGCAAGCAAACCGCGCCCGTTTAGCGGATGCCTTAGCGTATGCCTTCCCGTTGGATCCTTTACCTGTTGAGTTAGTGTCATTTACGGCTGTGACAGCAGGCTGCGAGGTTATTTTACACTGGCAGACTGCAACCGAAATAAACAATGCCGGATTCTCCGTGCAGCGCAAATCTTTAGCTCAAAATGGTTCATCTACCGACTGGGTGACAATTACCTATATTGCCGCAAGCGGTAATAGTAATGCACCAAAAAACTATTCTTTTACAGACAAGTATCTCAACAGCGGCATGTACTCTTACCGGTTGGTGCAGATCGATGCAGACGGCAGCACAGCTTTTTCAAAGGAACAAACCGTTGTTTATTCAGACAATTTGCCGGTTCGATTCAGTTTATCCATCTACCCGAACCCATTTAATATTACCTGCAGAGCCGATATAATTAATCCCGTACCGGGAATTGTGACTATTGCACTTTTTGATATTATGGGGCGGAAAGTGAGAACAGTGTTTAACGGATACGCGGAGGCAGGCAGATTTTCGCTTGCAATTGATGGCAAAGAATTATCATCCGGTATATACACTTTGCAGGTTAGCGGCACAGCTGGAAGAATCGCCCGGAAATTGCTACTGATGAAATAACTGGAATTTTAATTATTTTTCTTGTAAGTTGATTACAAAGAATAAATAAACTCAAGGTGATTTTAGTGAAAAGTATTTTGCTGTTTCTATTTACTTTTTTATGCGTTTTTACTTTAATTTCATGCTCTGATGATGACATCCCTGCCAATGGTAAAACAATACAAGGCAGCCTAATTGGTACATGGCAATGTGTCGAGCAGCAAAATGATTATATCTGGTTTAAGAGGGTTTCTCAAATCGAATCGGGTAGTTGGGGGTGGGTTATAAAAGATAATGGAACGCTTATTGCACAACCGGAGAATACTGAATATACCTGGGAATCAATAAAAAATGGTTTAGCTGTTTATTACTTGCCGCCAAACGGAGCCGCTGCTTTTGATATCGAAATCAAGTATATAACGGATGAACAGATGACCGTGCTTAAAACAAAACCCAATACCTCCTTCTATTTGTAGTATTACAAACCGCCCAATTATTCATTGTTTTTTTTGGCATTGAAATTTTCAACTGTCCATCACCGGCATAATAATCCGATTAATTTTCTCCATCACCTTTAGAATTTCTACTATGTACATTCTGCGCTTTTGATAGAAAATTTTCATACCGGAAATGCATATTGAACAAATCTGAACCTCTCAATCACAAAAACAAATTTTCTAACTCCTGAATAAAGTATTTTTCCGTCTCCTCCGTCTTTATTAATATATGAGTGAATTGATTGAAATACCGGTAATCGCAAAAAACGGAAGGCCTTTGTTCGAAGTAATCAAAGACTATGGTAATTCATTGTTTAACTTTATCCGCGGTAAGGTGAAAACAACTGAAGATGCTGAAGATATTCTCCAGGAAGTCTGGTTTCAGTTGAGCAAAATGGAAGAACCTGTCGGCCATCTTGGCGGATGGCTCTATAGTGTCGCGCAGAACAAAATCATCGATAGATACCGGAAACACAAACCTGAATCACTTGATGACTTCGCGTATGAAGATGAGGACGGCAGCATTGATTTCAGGGATCTACTCCTTATTGACGATGCCGGCAATCCGGAAACGCAATACTTGAAAAAGCTTTTCTGGGATGAAATGAACATTGCTCTAGCTGAACTGCCTGAGAATCAGAGAACAGTTTTCATACAGAACGAGTTTGACGGCAAGACATTCAGGGAAATATCCGAAGAGACCGGTGAAAATATCAAAACACTCATATCACGAAAGCGGTACGCGGTTGCATACCTGCAAACACGGCTTGAAAATACCTATAAAGAATTTTTTGATTAAAGGAAATTTTATGCGAAAATTTAGCGGCAAAAAAATAGCACTTATCCCTGTTTTTGTTATCGGTGGAATAGCACTGTTCGGTTATATCGTAATGCTCTTATGGAATGCCCTGATGCCTGCAATTTTTAATCTTGCATCCATCAGTTTCTGGCAGGCTCTTGGCTTGCTTGTTTTAAGTAAAATACTATTTGGCGGCTTCTCCGGCCATCATAAGCACAGCGGGCGCAGGCACTTCTCACAGAAGGACTGGAACAGTCTCTCCGACGAGGAGCGGGAGAAAATCCGCACTGGATGGAGAAGATATTGCTGTACCACCGAAGAAAAAGAATAACAAATTCAAAAGGCCGCATGATGCGGCCTTTTTTTTGGCATTGTCATCAGAGCAGTTGAGAAATCACTTTTAAGATATTTATTCAATTCTATTAAGGTTTATCTGGTTCAATACTTTTCACCGCATTAAGTGATCTTCGGGAAAAGGAGTGAAGGCTGCTTTCGAGGTCGCGCTCTAATTGTCTGAACCAGGATTCACAGGATTAAAGGATTTTCAGGATGACTTTTTCAACAATTAAATAGTTTCAGCTAAAATGTTTTTCACCACCTTTATAATCAAGAAAAAATTTTAATGCAAATAAAATAGTAAAAATCAAACAGCATTCTTTCCTGTTACTCCTTTAATCCTGAAAATCCTGGTTCGGACAAATATTTATACGGGCTTAAACCCGGATATTTATCCGCAAGCGGATCCACGCCGTACCAAATGCCCAACTCGCTGTCATAATTTCTTGCGCCTCCCGAAGGGATCCCCTTGGGAAAAGTAGTGCAGGCCGCTTTCGCGGTCGCGCTCTTTTCCTGCTTGTCCAACAGCATTGGTGGATGAAGTCAAAGCGCTGCGGGGCTGTACCGCCATCCTCGTAACGCTGAGAACTTGCCCCAAACGGGTACGTGTCTTCCGCGAATATCGTGCTGGCGCGCTGCA
>JACPGF010000132.1 GCA_016182615.1 Ignavibacteriales bacterium | reverse complement strand
GAGAGCGCTCCTCCAAAAGCCTGTCACGTTTCGCATTTACCGAATCCCAAAGTACCGTAAACCTAGGCTGCCCATTAAAATCAGCTGACAGGATTTGCAATTGCTCGTAGGATTCTTCGAGGCGGTTCACCTCGTATAAAGCCTCTGCCAATGTAAACCGCGTTGATGTATCTGATGGGTTTGCCTTCACAATCCGGTAGTACCGGTCAATCGGGTATTCAGGAGGGCTTTTAATTTTTTCCTGCTCCCGCCTCCTAGCGGTCGTATCGTAGTAGGTGTAAATATATGAACGGTCTTCGCAAATTTCCAAACCATCCATTGCCTCTTTGAAATAAGGCCTGAATTTCAGGGCTTCTTTAAATGCTTCTGTTGCAATTTTCTTTTTACCGAGCCATAATGTAAAATAACCATAACGGCTCCAGAGGCGGTGATCTTTAGGATACTTTTCAACAAAGCGTTTCAGTATCTTTTCACCTTTTTCAATATGGTTGTTTTTAGCTAAAATTTCCGTGTACCGGATAACTTCATCGGCAGAGGGTTCTTCGCGTTTCAGATAATAATCGTACCACTCCTCGGCTTTTATCCACTCACCAAGGTGTTTATAACATTTACCAATTTCAAGATAGTTAATGGGGATATCGGCGTTAATCGCTATTTCTCTGCGGTGGCCTTCAATTTTAGATTTCAGTTGTGCATGCCATACGGTAGTGGCTCTATTGAGGTTTTTATTCACTTCCCCGTCATCAGGGGCAAGTTTTTTGGCAGAGCGGAAATCATAAACGGCATATTCTAACTGATCCCGTTTTTCGTAACTAAGGCCGCGGAGTGTATATCCGTCAACCGCTTTCGGTTTTGCCGAAATATATTTATTCAGCAAGTCAATCGCTTCGCCATATTTACCGCGCTGCATGTTTTGCTGCGCTTCAGCTTTCAGGGTCTCGGTATTATTCTGACTGAAAACAGGAATAATGCTTATTCCTATGAACATGATAAGTGCCTTTAAGGAACACATAAAATTACAATATTTCTTCTTCGAGAATTTCGCTTAATAATTGCTCTGCGTTAACAACGCTGTCATTTGCCTCATACATAAAGGCATAGATATATTTCATGATAATGTTCATGTAATTTGCATCGCTATTGGGCAGATTAACTTTTATTTTATTAACCAGACCGGCAAGGTTTTTATCCTCACCCTTTCCTAACAATATCAAAATTTTATCCCGAACAACACAGATTTTATCTTTTTTGTCTGTTCATAAACGGACTGCATTCTGTAGTTGATTGATAGTAAGAATACGCTGCTGTTCTGCAATAGGGTCAAGTTTCATCGAAATCAATGAGAATGACTGCCCGGTACTCTTGAATAACGCGATCTGATTGTTTAATATAAGGTTAAATTCACTTAATTCGTACAAATTCGTGAAAGAAAGCTTATCCAAAGGAACATCAACATTTGTAATTGGCCTGTACTTGGACGAACTATTGTTCTGTGACTGCATCTGTACTTTAGGAAGTTCATCGATATTAAAAGGATTCTGAACATGGGCTTTATTATCATACTCGAATGTAATCCCAACATAGGGTTCGATAGAAAAATCAGCTTGAAATTGACCTTCTGCATGGCCTACATTAGGAGTAATGGTTGCCCTGCCACCGGCACCTTGGCCGTTTTCGCTGCTTTTCTTTTGCAGATACAATACCGCGGTTGAGTATTGCGCGATAGAATCAACAATCATCTGAGCGAGCGGTGTAGCCGGTTCAGATAAAACCAATAAACTGGTGACGTTTTTTTCTTCAATAGCTTCTATTGTCTGTAAGTATGTCTGTTGCAGAAGTCCAAGATTTTCAAAACCAACAAAAGGAGTTAGTTCATCAAAAACCATTCGATTCGGTTGATATTGATCGATAACGGTTACAATATCATTCAAATATTCAACTAAAAAGCTGTCCGGATTTTCTGACTGATAAATATCAGTCGGCGGTGCTACCCTTACAACAATAACCAGATTTTGATTCATATAGGTTTGAAGGTCAAAATCGATTGATGCAGCATGAATTAATAAATCTTTGGGGCGCATGCTGGTAAAATACAGGCAGACTTCTTTATTTTTAGCACATTCAGCTGCATACTGTAATGCCATAAGGGTTCTGCCGGACTTTCTGGGTCCGATAAGTAAGTAAGTTCCGCCGCGGTAGAAACCGCCCCATGCTTTATCAACAAGGGCTAGGCCTGATTTTACGAGATTTAATCTTCTTTGCATCATTTTGTTTCAATTAATTATAGTGAATTTGTTAAGTAAATCACACAGTAAGGTTACAGTGGTGGCTCATTCTGGCACAAGATACTTTTTAGTGTCTCAAAACAAGTCAATCATTTAGCCTGTTGTTGTAAATATAAAAACAGGAACAAGGCTGTTGCATTTGTTATAATAGTTGGTTCATTCGAGATATAATCATTTTTATCATCAAAGAACTGCACTTCTTTAGTATTAAATTTGTCAAGCTTCGAGGGCTGCCTTAACATTGTTATACCTTTGTATGATGCTACCGGTGCAGGGCCTGCAGAGATGCCGCCGGGTAAATAACCTCCGTTCATAAATGCTACCTGTGAGTGCAGATGACGTACGTTTTCTTCACAAAAATTATGGAAGAAACTGATTCCCCAGGGATTTTTGCCAAAGACAAAATCCAATTGAGAATAAAT
>JACPGF010000131.1 GCA_016182615.1 Ignavibacteriales bacterium | reverse complement strand
TGCCATCGCCTTTGTTCTTGGTTTTAAAGATGGATTTGTTAGGAAGCTGATAGGTACAGCTGGATTTATTCTCGCGGTATATTTCGGGATCAAATTTTCAACATATGGCGGTAAACTTTTACATAACATAGCAAATATTGAGCCTGAACTCGCTCATGTCATGGGCGGGTTTGTTATATTTTTGCTGGTTATCGTCATTGCTTCCATTCTTAAGCGTATTATTCACCCGTTCGATAAAGTGAACAACATGATTAACAGAATTGTTGGCGGTATTGTCGGGGTGTTGCAAATACTTGTCTTCCTCAGTGGTATTTTCTATATACTTGGCAGATTTGATGTACCCGCTCAGCCTGTGCGCGAAGGTTCGCTTTTCTATTCGCCGGTCAACAAAACCTTACCGGCACTTATTGGAGCCATAAGAGGTGTTAGACCGATAGTTCAAAGTCCGATTAACACGATTATGAAAGATACATTGAAATAAATGCAATTACTTCCCGTCCTTGAAAAATTAGAGTTTAATAAAGTATTAAAAGCAGTAGCGAAATATTGCATTACTGCAATTGGTAAACAAAACGTTTATGATATTGTCCCGTTTGGCAGAAACGGTTTAGCCTTTAAAGAAGGCAACTTGACGAATCAGGCAAAAGATGCCTTGATAAATACCGATATTCCGCCCTTTGAGAATATGGAAGACCTGAACGAACCTCTTTCAACTAGCAGGATTGAAGGTGCATCTCTTTCAGCGAAAAGTATCATCCAAATCTATCAGCTTGCCGTCTGTTCCCGGAATACGATTTCGTTTTTGAAGCGGAACGCAGAAACCGCCCCGGATCTTGCTGAATATACTGAGAGGCTTTTCCTTGATAAAGTATTCGAGATGCATATAACGAGAGTGTTTAATGAAGCGGGTGAGATAAAAGATTCTGCAAGTAAAGAACTGGCAGCAATACGTGCTGATGTCCGAGAAAAAAGTAACCAACTGCAAAAACTCATCCGTCGAATTGCAAAAGAACTATCCGATGAAGATTTATTGAGGGAAGATTACTTGACTCTCCGTGACGGAAGAATGGTTGTACCTATCCGGGTAGAACACAAAAGGCACTTGAAAGGTTTTATTCATTCAGAATCAGCTAGCGGTCAAACGGTTTACATGGAACCGGAGGAAACACTTAATCTGAATAATGAAATTGTTACCCTGCACTTTGCCGAAAAAAGGGAAATTGAAAAGATTCTGAGGGACTTGACGAGAAAAATTGGTGAATCGAGTTATCAATTGCAAGATGCTCTGCATACTATAGCGTTCCTTGATGCTATTTTTGCAAGAGCCCAATATTCCATTGAAATTATTGGATCCTATCCCGATTGTACCGATGACAAACCGATGTATATTATCGATGCACGCCATCCATTGCTCATACAGAAATTAGGGCGTGAGAAAACTATTCCACTTACCTTGCAGTTTCAGGAAAACAGAATTGTTATTATTACCGGACCCAATGCGGGTGGTAAAACAGTTGTGTTAAAAACAATCGGGCTGCTTTCCGCAATGTATTTCGCAGGTTTGCATATCCCGGTTTCACCTGATTCTAATTTCAATACGATTGATAGTATTTTTATCGATATTGGCGATCAACAATCAATAGAAGAAGATTTAAGTACATTCTCATCTCATCTATCCAATATCCGGGCAATACTGCAAAATGCCACTGCTAGAACCATCGTTCTGTTAGATGAGCTGGGCACGGGTACCGACCCTGTGGCAGGTGCGGCTTTGGCTACTGCAACATTAATGAAATTGCGTGATCTAAAAAGTTTTGTACTCAGTACAACACATCATGGCAATTTAAAGACCCTAGCGCTTTCTGATACAGGGTTCGAAAATGCAGCAATGGAGTTTGACACGGAAAATCTGAGACCAACGTACCGGTTCAAACAAGGAGTTCCCGGATCGAGCTATGCATTTGAAATTGCGGGTAGATTGGGCTTCGCGCAAGAGTTTATACAACTGGCACACTCGTATCTTGAAAAAGATGAACAACGCTTGGAAAAAGCGCTGATTATGGTTGAGCAAAAAGAGCAGATATTGCATAACAACCTGAAGTTTTACGAGGTTGAAAATGCCCGGCTTAAGGGTTTGGCATCAATGTATCAAAAACGGGTTGAGCAGATTGAACGTGAGAAGAATGAGATTCTCCGGAAAACGAAAGATGAGGCAAGAGAGTTTATCCACAAAGCAAACCGCGAGGTTGAGCAGATAATTAAAGAACTTAAAGAAAACCAGGCACATAAAGAGACCGTTAAAGCCGCGAAGCAAACAATTCAGGCGATAAGAAACGACATGGAAAAAATTGCTATTGTACAGAAAACCGTGCAGGAGCCATTGGATTTGAAACCCGGGACAGCCGTAAAAATAAAAGAAACCGGCACCATTGGGACTGTTATAGAAGTGTATCCCGAAAAAAAGACCACGAAAATTTTGGCAGGTGCCATGCCCATGACCATTGCCATTTCTCAATTAGAAGCCGCTGCCAAATCTGATGTAAAGGCAGCAGCAGCGTCGTTACATTTTACCAACACAAATGCAATGTCTGAGAGGCTTGATATAAGGGGGCACCGGCCCGAAGAGTCCGAGTTTGAGGTTATCCATTTTCTTGATGAAGCTTATAGCTCGGGATTAAGCAGGGTGGAAATTTTACACGGAAAGGGGACAGGTGTGCTGAAAAAAATGGTAAAAAACATTTTAAATGAACATATTGGTATAAAAAAATACTATTTTGCCAATGTTGAATACGGTGGTGAGGGCATCACGATTGTTGAACTAAAAAATTAGAGGGTTTGGTGTTCAATAAAATTTTTATAGTTAACCGAGGCGAAATCGCTGTTCGGGTTATACGGGCATGCAAAGAGCTCGGCATACGGTCGGCAGTGGTCTATTCAGAAGCAGACCGTTTTTCACTGCATGTCCGTCATGCAGATGAGTCATACGCACTTAAAGGAAATACTCCAAAAGAGACCTACTTAAATTATCCGCTGATATTGCAGACAGCCAAAGATATTGGTGCTGATGCGATACACCCGGGTTATGGGTTCTTGTCCGAGAACGAGGAATTTATAACGAGTATTGAAAATAGTGGTATTACATTTATCGGACCATCCTCGACATCTGTCCGGATGATGGGAAGTAAAACTGCAGCCCGGCAATTAATGAAAAGAAATGGAGTTCCCATTGTCCCCGGCACAACAGAACCAATTCAAAACATCGTTGACGGAAAGAAAACCGCGGCAGAAATCGGCTATCCTGTAATCCTTAAAGCCTCTTTGGGCGGGGGAGGAAAGGGTATGAAATCGGTTTTTACCGAGTCTGAATTTGACGAGGCATTTCTCTCTGCTCAACGGGAAGCCATTAAGGCATTTGGTGATGATGCGGTATATATTGAAAAACTGATTATTAACCCCAAACACGTCGAAGTGCAAATAATTGGTGATAAACACGGAAACTATGTTCACTTATTTGAACGGGAGTGTTCAATCCAGCGCCGCCATCAAAAGATTATTGAGGAGGCACCTTCTTCTTTTGTCGATAGTGCTATCAGGGAAAGGCTGACAATGTCAGCAATTGATGCGGCAAAAGCTTGTAATTACTACAACGCGGGCACCATAGAATTTTTAATGGACGCGGATAAAAATTTTTTTTTTCTGGAGATGAACACCCGGTTACAAGTTGAGCATCCTGTTACCGAGTTGATAACTTGTATTGATTTGGTTAAGGAGCAGATTTCGGTTGCTGCAGGTAATGTTTTGTCGTTTACACAGGGAGATGTAAAGTTAAAAGGGCACGCGATTGAATGCCGCGTGTATGCTGAAGACCCGGTTAACAATTTTCTGCCGTCAACAGGTACGGTAACATTCCATAGAATACCTTCGGGACCAGGGATACGTGTTGACGAAGGAATTGATACAGGGGCTGACATAAGTACTTTTTATGATCCGCTGTTAACGAAGATTTCCGCGATTTCTGTTAACAGGAAGGATGCCATAATGAAAATGAACCACGCTCTTTCACAATATTTAATTGGCGGATTGCAGACAAATATCCCGCTGCTCAAGTGGATACTAGAACAGGAGACATTTCTTTCAGGAAATTATCCAATTAATTTTATCGATAATGAATTTCTGGCAAAAGAGCCGGCAAAACTTTTACAAACACGAAAAGATGAT
>JACPGF010000130.1 GCA_016182615.1 Ignavibacteriales bacterium | reverse complement strand
CGCAGTCCTTAGTAATGAGTTTCAATCAGCAGGCAGTTACTCTGTTTCATTTAACGGTGCAGGGCTTTCCACAGGCGTATATCTCTGCAGGATGGATTGTAACGAATTCCATTCGGTAAAAAAACTGACTTTGCTGAAATAATAAAACGGAGTTATTTCACAAAATGCAAAGCTCATTTCGTCAGGGAGATAGCTGATTTTGTGAAATAATCCGCGTCCCCCACCTATTTTATCCTTCCCAAAAATCAATTTTTTGTTTTGATGAATTTTTTATATTTTGATTCAGTGTTACTACTCCCCCCAAAATATTAAGTTTAAATATACCGAAAGGATGCTATGACCTTTTTAACAAAAAAGTCAATGTTTAATGCGGCGATGTTTGTCGTATTTTCCGGATTTATCCTCCTCGTGGCCCACTCTTCAGGTCAGGTAGGAGCTACGCAGTTTAATGGTGACGGATGCACATGCCACGGCGATTTGAGTACAGCGGTTACTGTAACCATTACCGGACCCGATGAATTAGCACCCGGTGCAGTTGGTAATTATACCGTTACAATAAGTGGTGGTCCACTTGTCAGGGCAGGCACCAATATTGCCGCGTCTTCAGGCACTTTAGCAATTGCTGATAATTCACTCAAAGTTGTTTCATCCGAACTAACGCACACCTCACCAAAACTACCATCAGGCGGCACTGTTACCTTCGCGTTTAAATATACAGCCCCCGCAACTGCCGGAACAGTTACTTTGTATGCAAACGGCAACTCGGTTAATTTCGGCGGCTCACCTGAAGGTGACCAATGGAATTTTGCATCGAATAAAACAGTTACTGTACAGAGCAGTTCTACCGTTCAGGTTGGCGTTGCAGTGGCCTCGGGCTGGAACCTTGTATCTGTGCCGGTTGCTGCTACCCCTATGACTCCCGCGGGCGTATTCCCGACAAGTAATTCCTCGATGTTTAGTTTTGCAAACGGCTATACAGCGGTTTCTTCATTGGTAAACGGCTTGGGATATTGGGCAAGGTTTCCATCAGCGCAAACTGTTACCGTTTCGGGCACCGCAATAACCACCAAAACAATTCCTGTAATTGCAGGATGGAATATTATCGGTTTTTTTAACAGCAGCGTGCAGACAAGCAGCATCACGTCAGCGCCTGCCGGAATAATCAGTTCGTCTTTCTTCGGGTATGACAACGGTTATACGCAGGCGACAACACTTGCAGCCGGAAAAGGATACTGGATACGGGTTAGCCAAAATGGTACTTTAACCATACCCTGATATCTTAGGGAAGAAATTACAGCATGGCAACCCGCAAAACAGTAATTGCCATGCTGTTTTTTATATCGCTTTAAGTACTTGAATCATTTCAATGGCAGCCATCGCGGCATCCCAACCTTTGTTCCCTGATTTTGTGCCCGCGCGTTCAATTGCCTGCTCAAGTGAATCGGTTGTAAGAACCCCGAAAATTACCGGCATACCGTGCTGCAATGAAACATGGGCAATACCCTTGCTTACCTCATTGGCAACATAATCAAAATGCGGTGTACTGCCTTTGATAACAGCTCCGGTACATATAATTGCATCATATTTTTTAGCCGCCGCCAGTTTATCGGCAACAACGGGAATTTCAAAAGCACCCGGCACTTTTACTAATGTTATATTGTTGTCTTCAGCACCATGGCGTAACAAACAATCAACCGCGCCTTCAACTAATTTCTGAGTGATAAAATCATTAAACCGTCCGGCAACAATTGCAAAATTACAACCCTGCGCAGAAAGTTTTCCTTCTATAACCTGCATGAATAACTCCATTTTTGAATGAGGAAAAATATCCTTTTTTGGCTCAATAAACAAAAATTCAGGTAATGAGTTTGAAGTGATGATTGATGAATTGTTTCAATTGAAGGCTTGCTTGAAAAAGGTTCAGAATTTATTCCAGATTAGTCCTTTTATAGAGGGGCGGTGGAAGTGAGATAATAACTTCAGTTCCATGTGTGTCATTATCACGCAAACTGAGGTCATCGAATATAATTGGTTTGGGGAGCTGCAATTTCGCACTCAGCAATTTCAGCCGCTCCTCTATTATTTGTATACCTCGGGATATGTGATCTTCTTTTTTTACATTCCTTGAGGCATTAATCCCAATTCCATTGTCTGAAACTTTAATGATTAGCGATTTGGTGATAACTCCATCAATATCAACATCCTCGAAAAGGAAGGAGATAGTCACCATTCCTTTTGTGCCAGAATTTATTATGCCATGCCAAATGGTATTTTCCACAAACGGTTGTATTATCATGTTGGGAATCAGTACTGAGTTAGTATCGACATCTACCCCGGTTATTATTTTATAGGAAAAGCTTTCCTGAAACCGTAACTTTTCGAGATCGAGATACAATATTAACCGGGTAATCTCTTCCGATAATAGAATAAATCCGCTCCCTGCTGTGTCAAGGTTTTTTCTAATAAGCCTGGCCATCATTGCGATATAATCATTAGCTTCTTCATTTTTTTGACTATTAATCAAGTATTGTACTGAATTGAGTTCTCTCATTTGATTCGATATCTTGCTTTGTTTTTTTTTGGTTAAGTTTCATGCGCCAGCTCATTCCTGCGACAGAGATGCCGGAAAGGAGGAAAACAATAACAATCGGGAACCAAACCGTTTCAAAAAATCGTGGCAATACGCGGAATGAAAGATAATAGGGTTTACTCCATTCGGTATTTTGTGCTTTGGCCATTATCTGAAGTTCGTATTTTCCTGCCTTAAGTGATATAAAATCCAGAAAGCCGTTTTTGGTCTCGACCCATGTGGTATCCAATTTATATTTATATATGACCGAACCAGGTGATGAAAAGCATAATGCTATAAAATTTACTGAAACATTATTCTGCTCCGGAGTGAACTCTAATTGAGTGGTGTTTGAATAAACCGAATCACCCGCTTTTATTCTAATAATTTTAAGCTCAATTGGAGGGGTGACCTGATTGTCGAACAAACCAATATCGAGCCGGCAAATGCCATTACTACTGCCGATAAAAAGTGCATTTGCAAAACTATCGAAATAAAGTGAGAACACTTCATTTGAAGGAAGGTTGCTTTGTTTATTCAAATGTTTAATGAATTTTCCATCAAAAACATATAACCCTTTCATGTTACCTATCCAAAGCCGGTGTTTATTATCCGAGGCGAAAGAAGTTGATGATGATAAGTCTATCCCCGGCAGGGTTGTATAACTTGTCATGGATCCGTTTTTCAAATTAAAGCAAGCAATGCCTTTTTCACCGCCAAACCATACATTTTGTTCCGAATCCTGAAAAATTGCACTTATTCTTGCATTAAGTACCGGATCAGAAAGGTAGTAGTTTTTCTGCCATGATTTAATTTTGCACAAACCAAGCCCGGTTCCAACCCATATGTTACTTTTTGTATCTTCAAAAATTTTATTTATCCGGTTTGTATTTGCGCTGTCACCCATTATAAAAAACTTCTTTGCCTGGCCTGACTTATAGATTAGCTCTTTTTGAACCGTGATAAAATTGCCGGCATTTCCAAAAAGGTATTGCCCATCCTTTGTTTTACAGAATGAAGGCTGATTGATTAGAAAAAACTTTACACCGTTGCGGGTAATGCTTTTCTTTTCGCTTCCGCCAAACGCTCCACAGACATAGAGCTCATTGTCAATACTCCTTATTTCGTAAATGTATTCAGTCTGCGTGCTGCCAGAATTACATTTAACCTGAATAAAATCTCCATTACTCATAATATTTACACCGTTAAATGTACCAATGACAAATTTACCCGTTCTATCTTTTTCAATCGCGTACACGCAATTATTACTTATGCCATCATTTTCACTAAAGTGTTTCATCTGAAGATTAGTTAAACAATAAACTCCTTTACCAAAAGTGCTAATCCAGATATTACCCTCGTTATCTTCGAGGTAATTATTTACGAGCGTACTCTGAAGTCCTATTTTTACCCCGATATCAATTGCATGTTTGGAGCCTGCCGGTATGCAGAAAAAGCCCTGGTTCATTATTGAGAACCAAAGGTTTTTGTTCTTATCAAAAAGAAGTGCAACAACATCGTTATTGCTCTTCGGGATGTGAATACTGTATCGCTTAATAACCTGATTGTTTTTTATCTGGTAGATAGCGGCCTTTGCTCCGACAAAGTAACTATTGTCATCCCCATTGGTAAAACTGAGCGTACCTATATCCGGGAGCTCCTTAATTTTTAATTTGGAGAGCAGATTGTTCTTGAAACTAAATAGACCGTCTGGCGCCAGAGCTATTATATTACCATCTTGCAGTTTTTCCAGATTATTTATAAAGACAGGCCGGATATTGTTAACCGAAGCTAATAGTTCGCCGTTATTTTTTTGGAGTATAGAATTAATATCTCCTGACCGGCGGTATGCATAGAGCAATTGTTCATCATTATCAGTAACCGTAAGCAGCAAATACGAAAGGGCAAAACTTTTGCCGCCAATTTCGTTGCAATAGTTTTCGATGCGGCCATTTTTTAAGACATTGATCCCTTTCTCATAATTACCGAAATATAGTTCGCCGTTTTTTCCTTCAACAAGGGAAATTATCGAATTCGAATTTAGACCGTCAGGAGTCCTGAATGTTGAAAAATGTTGCCCGTCAAATCTACTGATTCCATTAAGTGTAGCAAACCAGATAAAACCGCTTTTTTCCTGTATGATTTCGAAAACAGTTGAGGATGCCAATCCATCTGAAGAAGTATAATGGTAATAAGAAGGTGTCTGCGAAAAAAAATTGGAGCCTGATAGAAGAATAAATGTGATAAATAGCAAATACTTTTTAAACATATTCAAACAACATGCAGTGCGGATTTTATTTTGCGGATAAATTCCGGTGCCTTCCTGCGGGAAATTTCGATTTTACTGCCATCAGTCATGGTAACATAATTTCCATCGATATTGGAATATTTTTTTATATACTTTAGGCTAATCAAATGCGATTTATGAATTCTAAAGAATTTTCCACTGGGCACGGTATCTTCAAAATCCTTTAATGTCCGCGAAACGGTTCGTGGCTTTTCATTTGAAAGAAAAACTTTTGTATAGCATCCTTCTGCCTCAAACCGGATAATATCAGCAATCCGAAGTACATGAAAACCGTGAGAAGCAGGCAGCACTAGAGTTTCTGATTGTGGTTCTGTTATGGAATTGATTTCTCTGGTTTTATTCAGTATAAGTTTTTTTACGGTCTGCTTCAACTCCTTGATGTTTATCGGTTTCAAAAGGTAATCCGTTACGCCGGCTTTCAACGCGTTAATCCCAAATTCCTCGTGTGCGGTAACAAAGACAGCCATAAAAGGCAGATCATCATATTCTGCAAGAAAATCAAACCCATCCAAAACCGGCATATTAATATCAAGAAACACCACATCAGGTTTTTTACTCCTTACCAGTTCTTTTGCGCTAATCACAGAATCAGCGCAATCAAGAATTTCAATTTCATGGCAGTATGTTTCAATGATCTTTTTAAGGTTTTCCCTCCCCAAAAGTTCATCATCAACTATTATCGCCGTTAGTTTTTTTGTTTCGCTTATTGCATTCACCATCTTTTGTTTTTACTTTGAATAAGATAGTAGTGATAATCCCGGCATTAAACAATCTTAATATTTCGGGTAAATACGATGGTTTTATTTTAATAATAGTGTTTTTAAAACTGGCAAAAACTTTTGATACCAGTTGTTACGGAAAAAAACAAAAACTATCAGTTAAATCCACTTCACTTGAAGGTAAAAACCAGAGTTCTGCTTTACTTATTTTAGATACATTTATTTTATACTATTATGTTCTTTTAGCAGCCGTCGAAGCGGTTCAACGAATTTTTGCCCCGGTTTCCGGACACCCACAAAATTATAGGCATTATTATCACAGAGTGAGAGGTCTGTGAAATCAATAAAATTGTCACCAGTTAAATCAGTCTGTAAATAACCCGTCGAAAAGTTATAAGCATCGTTGTCAATCATAGTAAGGTCGGTAAAATCGACAAAGCCATCTTGATTTACATCCCCGGTGTATATACAGAATCTACTGCCAACCTGTTTCAAGTTACCGCCATAGGCTCTGCTGATGGAATCGCTAAAATTAAATGACAGTTTGCCTCCCGCGAAATTAAAAATAGAATCACTCCACGTTTCTATCGAGTTCCGGTGCTTGATAGTGAGAAAATATTTGATTGATTGATTTGCTCTGGGGAAATGGAATATTCCGAACCCGGTACTGTCCAGTATTCCTTTGGAGGAATCCACTGTTGAAAAACCCATGGCTGACATGCTTTTTAGGGAAACCATTATCGAATCTGATATCATTGCATTTCGTTGAATGTTGTAGAATCCTTCGAGCAAAGCGGTCAAACGGAGTTCATCACTGAGGAAGGAACCCGAAGTAAAAAAACCGGCACTTATACCTGCATTTGTTTCCTGACCCGAACCAGTAAATAATTCCCCCACTGAGGTCCATACTTTTCTATTGGGTGATGAAGATGCCTCGCTAAATCCGGCAGTGAATCCAGACCGCGATACAATACTGTTTTGCGCGGTTACCTGTATAGTAAAAATCACTTGCAAAAGTATGACTGCAAAAAGAAATGTATTTATTTTTGATATTAATAGCTGTTTTCTCATCTGGCTGTTTTCCATTCCTATTTAATCACTTAACCGGGCCGGTCTGCGATGTCGGCACAAAATTTCCATCACTTGGAGGAAGGTTGGGAGTTATACCAAGATCGGCGGAGAGTCCATGTTCTACCGGGTTCAGATAATGACCTTTTTCTTTACCTTGTTTCAGTTCTTCAACAGGTATCCGGTACTTATTTGCAAATGCATCCTTCCTGATGCCTGTTATCTGCCATGAAACTTTTTGCAGTGCGCTTCCACCGGCAATTCTGAAGGTATTTCCAATAATTTCCTGAGCAACATAAAGGGGTGCATAAGAACCGATGCCAGTCAGTTGATACCGGAAATCGGAATTTAACGCACTAAAGTATTCAGGCAAGGCTACATCGGCTTCCCCGTTTTTATCAAGTGTAATAACACCGTCAAAGATATTCTTCATGTCCGGGGAGGAAACCGAAGATTGGTATAGATACTTGTTTGCCGGATCCAACGGGTGGTCTATTCTTATGCCTCCGCCACCGTCAAGGTGTATACCCGTAATTGTCACCCGCCCCCAAAAATATCCGGCATAACCTACCGAATTGCTCCCCCAATTATGTCCATAAATGCCCGACTCTGAAGTTGACACTCCCATAACTCCATTCTTATAATCTGAATAACCATACATTGCAGGACCTGAATTACTAGTTCCTTTAACTGAACCATAACCGCCATCCGAGTATCCATACACTCCAACTCCTACTGACCCTTTGCCATAAACTCCGTTTCCGCTTGAGGCATATCCATAAACCCCCGCGTATCTGGATGATCCCATAACGCCATAACCAGTGATTGAATTTCCGGAAATGGCGGTACCAACAACATTGTCCCCGATAGTATCTGTATTTGTTATACTGAAGAGAGGATTTATATCTGAACCAGTTGCAGTAAGGGGGAGCGCGAAATTTTTCACATAAAGTGCAGTATCAGCCCGTAATGCATTAAAGCTATAGGCAACTGAGGCCAGCTTGATCCGTGATGGCATTTCCGGGTCAACCCCGACCTTGATTCCCAGCCAGTAAGCATGGTCAAATATTACTAATGGGCCAAATGCCGAAACATCCCCTAAAAATGTGCTAAAAAGACCCGTTTTGACAGTAAGGTTTTTGTCTTCGAACCATATTGCTACCCCACCTGTTTCACTTGTATATAATGAGAATGTGAATGCATAAATGCCATCGGGCTTGGGTGTACCCTGATTGTCTGTTAAAATTCCTAAATACGACATTACTTTAGGAATTTGTGCATGAACATTTTGCAATATTCCAAACAATGTTAAAACACTGATTAAAAGAAGTTTTCTTTTCATCGTTATCTCCGTTTTTTTATTGATAAGAAGTGCACTTTTCTTTCAGTGGCACTTTGATTTTATTGTGGTTGTCAGCTTGCGATTTTATGAGAATGAAAGATGAATTCCATAAACACTCAAGATGTATCTTCCGTGTTAAGTTGACCGAGGACGGTGCCTACTGAGAAAATATCTCATACTATGTCACCATTTCTGATCGTGATAGAGCTTCTGTTTTTTAGTTTTTCAAGTGAAATCTTTAATTTCTCTATTTTATCAAACGGCACATTTGGATCATTTTCCAGTTCAACAATTGCTTCTTCAATTGAATGAAATTCTGTGGTTCCCCAGTCATTGCTTACCCTTTTAATAACGAGAAGGGGGGCATTTACTACCTGTTCGGTAGTTTGGGTCGGATGTTTTTTGGAAAATAGATTAAGCGCTTTTTTTATGAATTTCACTTTTTAGTCTTTAATTATTGCTTTAAACTATACACAAACGCTTTCCGCTACAATAGCAAACCAGCATCTGGTGTTAGCTGGTACGTTAACGGTATAATTAAGCAAATTAACGGTACCGGAAAAATGCAATGATGATGATAAGGTAAAAAGGAATCAATGGAAGATATTGCTCTATAAAACACGGAGATCATTCGGGGAAGACTGGATATTAGAGAAAAGGGCAGCCTTTCAGCTGCCCAAGTTCATAATTCATAATTCAAAATTTATAATTAAATTTTGACCTGCGCCGTGTTTTTAATGCCCGGAACAGCTGCTATTTTCAGCATGGTTTCAGCAGGTACTTCTGTATCAAGCGAGATAACAGTCAAGGCTTCTTTGCCCTGTCCTAATCTTCCAAGTGAAAGACCCGCGATATTAATTCCCTCTTCAGCAAGGATTTTTGAAACCGATGCTAACATACCCGGTTTATCAATATTCGTATAGAATATCATATTGCCTTCAGGGAGCATCTCAAGCTGGAATTCATCGACCTGTACAATACGTATTTCATTGTTACCGAAAATCGTTCCCGCGAAAGAGCGCGTTGAGGCAGTACCGACACATTCAACCGAAAGTTTGTTCGCGTACTCAGGGCTGGCTGCAGACTTTATCTCGGAGTGAATAAGCCCAAGCTCTTTTGCCAGATATGGTGCATTAACAAGGTTTACCGTATCCTGCGTTAAAGAAGACAGGAAGCCTTTTATGGTTGCTGTCGCAAGTAAGCCGTTTGATTCTTGCAAAAGTTCACCATGAAGGTGCACCCGGATTTCTTTCACTTTTTCTTTACTCATCTGCGCACCAAGCGAACCCAGCTTTTCAGCAAGTTTAACGTAAGGAGTA
Organism: Ignavibacteriales bacterium; assembly: GCA_016182615.1. Lineage (GTDB taxonomy): Bacteria > Bacteroidota > Ignavibacteria > Ignavibacteriales > Ignavibacteriaceae > JACPGF01. Next base: position 16,934 of record JACPGF010000130.1, on the reverse strand, counting down.
AGCTTTTTATTACTGAAAGAAACAATCGAGGATGCATTAACCGCCCCTTTAATTTCACTGATGGTAAAGTACTCAACCATCTGCTCAGCAATTTGAATTGCCACTTTTTCCTGAGCCTCATCGGTAGAAGCACCAAGGTGCGGTGTTGTTATTACTTTCGGATGCGAGAAGAGCGGATGGCTGAAATCCGGCGGCTCTTTAAGGAACACATCAAGTGCAGCAGCAGACACCTGCCCGGAGTTTAGTGCCTCCACAAGGTCATCTTCGTTAACAATGCCGCCGCGTGAACAATTGATAACTTTAACGCCTTTTTTACATTTCGCAAGTGTTTCTTTGCGTACCAGATTCCGCGTTTTATCATCCAACGGAACATGCAGGGTTATGATATCCGAGTATTCAAAAACGGACTCGATACTCATTAAGGTTATACCAAATGCAAGTGCCGCATCGTTCGAAAGCACCGGGTCGTAACCGACTACGTTCATACCAAATGCCTTGGCACGCAAGGCAACCTCGCGCCCAATCCGCCCGAGACCAAAAATTCCAAGCGTTTTACCAAACACTTCCGTGCCCTTGAATGATTTCCTGTCCCATTTGCCCGCTTTAACCGAGGCATCTGCCTGGGCAATATAACGGCACATTGAAAGCATGAGCGTGAATGCATGCTCAGCGGTTGTTATCGTGTTACCACCCGGTGTATTCATCACGATGATACCCTTGCGGGTAGCCGCTTCAGCGTTGATGTTATCCACACCCGCACCAGCGCGGCCAATCACTTCCATGTTTTCCATTTTATCGATAATATCGGCAGTTACCTTGGTGTCACTGCGCACTATCAATCCGCTATACTCGTGAATGATGGAAAGGATATCTTCCTTTTTCATGCCCGGCTGATAATTTACTTCAAAACCGTTCTGTTCCAATATCTGTACGGCTTTTTTATCAACCGAATCCGTGATAATTATTTTTTTTGCCACTCTTTAGTTTCCTTTCATATAGTAACTGTCAAAAAAAATCCGGCCTGCTCCGGCCGGATATATCCTGACAGGATTGTAATTAATTTTATAAAAACGGAGCGAGTTTCTGTATGATTCTCTGTTTGGGCAAAGCGCCAATTATTTTATCAACTTCCTTGCCGCCTTTAAATATAATGAGAGTGGGAATTGCACGTACACCATATTTCTCCGCGATTTCATTATTTGAATCGACGTCAACTTTTCCAACTTTTAGTTTGCCCTGATATTCACCGGCAAGCTCTTCAACAATAGGTGCAATAGCCTTACAAGGCCCGCACCAAACAGCCCAGAAATCGACTAGAACCGGAACATTTGACTGTAAAACTTCCGCTTCAAAATTTGCAACTGTTACTTCAACAGGTTTCATTGCGATACTTTCTTACAATTAATTTTTAATACTATTAAACAATCTGGCCGCCCTGGCCAACATAATTTACAACATCTTCACCGCCATCCGCATGGATTATACATCCTGAAATCCATTCACCACCATCTTTGCAGATAAGCGAAATAACTTTGGCAACATCAACAGGTGTCGTTAACCGTTTACGGGGATTCTTTCTTTCAGCGACATTAATCATCGGCAGACTGCCCGGTATCTTCCGTAACGCCGGTGTATCGGTAACACCCGCTAATATAGCGGTTACACCAATTTCTAGATGGCCTAACTCAGTAGATAACTGGCGCACGTGGCTTTCCAACGCCGCTTTCGCGGCCGAAACTGCCCCGTAATAGGGAATAACCGTAGAACCACCCGATGAAGTCATCGCAAAGATACGTGATTTAGGGAGTAATAAGCCTGCTGCGATTAAATCCTGTGTCCAGTAAACTAAAGAATGCGCCATAACATCAAGCGTCATTTCCATTTGTGCTTTCGACAGCCCCTGTTCACCATCCTGGGGGATGAATGCTTTCAGTGTACCAAATGCTAATGAATGCATCAGCACTTTTATTTTTGGTGTACCTTCAGGTAATTTTACCAATCCGGCAATTACTTCTCTTCTGCGTTCTTCATCCGCGGCATTCATATTAAAAAATATAGACTGTACGCCTGCAGATGCAATTTCATTTTTAATGCGTTCAACATTCGGCATGGTTGCCTGCCTGTCTAAGTGTACCCCGATAATGTTATAACCGTCTTTTGCCAGTTGAATGGCAGCGGCTTCACCAAAACCGGAAGAGCCACCTAAAATCAATGCCCAATACTGTCCGCTGTTTTGTTCTGTCATCTAATTGTTAAACCTCAAATTTATTCAGTAATCACATTAAATAATACAAAATCATAAATTAACACACAAACACAGAAAATGTTCACAAATATCATATATCTGCCATTCTGTCACATTCTATTAGGCAAATTATCCCAGCTGCCTAATTATCTAACAAATAAATTCCATCAATCCTCAAGTAAGTTTGTTTTTACCAATTCATTTCTCTTTAAATCGATTTAGCAGTGTAAAGGTTCCATTAATCGGTAAGCCTTTTCATGATAGCTTTCATATAGGCAGCACGTTGCGTTTCACTTATAATACTTTCAAACGGGAATCCAACTGCTATTACTTTCTGTTTGTTTTTGCAAAACACCGAAGCAGTAAAATTGTTTTCGTCATAGCGAAGCATCGGTACAGAGCCTGCAAAAGGCTGCAGTGCATCCGGGGCTTCTACTTTGTACATGTCCGGTGAGAACTCCGTATTAAAAATAAGGTTCAGATTTTTATCAGAGACATTTTTCGTTACCGGATGCACTCTGCCGCGTTTTGCAGCGTACGATGATTGGAAACTGTAATGCAGGTAATCCTGAACAAAATGTATTAATGTACTGTCAGCGGGTACGCGGGTAAATACATCGGTGGCAATATATGAACCCGAGACAAAAACACTCCCTCCGGCGGCAAAATGTTTCTGTAAAGCGTTTATTGTTCCCGGCGGATAGAGGGCAAAATATTTTTTACGGACGGCGTCTGCTGAATTTTTCGGCATCACCGTTTCCTTTTGCTCACCGTAGATTAAATCGATGGTTGAAAAATTCTTGAGTTCCCGAGAAATAAGCGGCAATGCATCTTCTGAGCATGAAGAAAAAGAATACCCGGCTTGCAATAGGGATTTACCGTGAATGGCAATATTGTCAAAGCTGTTACCGGCAATCTTCTGCCCTTCGTAGTTTGCAGAACTAGTACCGAATCCCGGTGCATCATCGGTTACATATTCGTCTTTGTTATTAAAATTATACTGGCTCCCGGTATAGCTGACAGTGTATTTATCAGGAACTCCTTCATCCAAAAAGTCCGCGAAACCGTTAAAGCCAGGAGTCTCAATAACAGCAGGGGCGGAGACCCGGGTGAATCCGTTAACAACCAACACTTGTCTATTACCGGTTGATATTCCTGCACAAACAATCTCAGACGGCATACTTTCGCCGCCTTTGTTTACTGCTGCAACTTTAAAGCTATACAGCACTCCTTTCCGTAGATTTTGTATTACCAATCGCGGCTCTTTGGTGTAGATGCCATTGTCAAATCCGCCATTATCCAGCCGTTTGTACACAACATATCCATCAGCACTTGCAGTTGGTTCTAAGCTATCTGCTTGTTCTTCCCATGAAAGATAAACAGCATTATCCTTCCTGAGTATTGCAGAAATCTTTTTAATAGGAAGAGGCTGAATCGTGTAAGGCCTTCCTTCAGAAGCGGCGAGATATTTTACCATGGATTTATAAATAGCCCGCGAAACGGTAAAACGGAATGCAGGATTTAATGCATACTGCATATCCTTAAAGTTCTGATGAGAAAGTAATTCAAGCAGTGCCGAGGGCATTGTCGGGCGTGATGACTCGCTGTAATCCCCGTTGCGTAATTGGCGGCGAACCCAGTTAGGATCAAATGCTTTTTTTACATCCCGCACTATTTCTGTCTGCATAATATCGGCAAAATCACGGTTGGCTAACCGGGAAACTGAGTCCGGGTACGTTTTGGCCCCGCCCGGACCCTCAAGGGTATAGATACTTAATGTGCCAAATACTGAATCAGTTGCAGTAAGTCCGGCATCTGTATGAAATGCAAGCGAAAGATGAACCGGCAGACCTAAACCCTCCTGACGGTTTTTTGTCGGCCCGCACGGAGGACCTTGCAGATAATTCCCGTACTCCGCTCTTGACTGATAATCATCCGTGTAGTCGTTTGACTTGCGAAGATGATAGACAAGTGTATCTGGCATGCCAGCATACTGCAGCCAATAGCGTGAGCCCTCGATAAACCGTGCCCTGCCGCTTACACTGCCCTGCCGCTTAACGCTGCCCATACCGCCGCCAAAGCGGACTGCATCGGCTGTTATAAAAGCTCCCTTTTGTGGGTCACCGGAAAGTTGCACTTTACCACCCTTACCTTTGTTAAACCGGAATGTGCCGAGATAATACCAACTGCTTCCACCAATTTGCTGATTAACGGCGAACTCGGTTTTACCACCCGCGTGATACACCGTGTAACGGGCATCGGCAGTGTTTTCGGGAGAAGCAAAGTACGATATGTAAACTGCATATTCGCCTGCCTCAGGAATATTTGGAGCCCAGATAATCTGCGTGGATGATTTCGGGTTAAACTTTATTTTCCGGTAGGTACCCATCCGGAACGGATTCTCGGCAGAGTCGTACGTATCCCGGTATCCGAAGCCAACTTGTGCTGAAGATGACCTGATGTTGTTCTTCCCTGTCTCCAGATAGTAACGATGCCGAATATCATTTTTCGTGTCATTGTCAATTACCACTTCGTTGGTTTGTATGTCACGCTCCCTTGGGATGTAAACATTAGCCCCCGCATTTTCAAGCATGGGAATAATGTACGGAATAGTGAACGAAAGCGGTAATAAATCCTCTACGGTTTGGAATAAGCGGGGGCGCTGCCACTCCCACCTTTCCGATTTATCGCTATAATACCATCCATGACTGTGCCACAAGAGAATATTATTGTTCTGCAAGCCGTTTGAAATACGATATGGTTTGCTGATATTTTTAACCACCTGAAGCATTCTTTTCGCGGTCAGTTTGGGCAAGCGGGTGCTATCGACCGGCTGGCTTTCACGGTAAAAATTAGGGATTAGCTGTGATATCGGATGCCCCGAACAGGTAATTAACAAATTGTAGCCGTGGTATTTTTCCGGAAGCAGGCTTTTCATCAATTGGTACAGGTCAGTTACCCGTTGTTCACGAAAAGGATAAAATGAAAGGTTTTCGTTAAAAACGATTTCGATGCTTTTATTTGTTTCGCTGATAAGAAGTGTATCGGCTTGTGTCCCTTTGGGCATACGGATACTGAGCTTGTTGTTTTTCAGGGCTTCGTTTATGAATTGTATTGAGTTAGTATATTCGCTCAGGGTAATATCCTGAGCATATAACCTGCTAAATAGTAATAATCCTAAAAAGAAGAACGAAAAGCAGAAATAAGTAAATTTGTTCATCGTGTTTAGACTTAAAGTTTATGAATTTGCAGAGATAAATTAAGAATTATTAGTTAGAAATTCTGAATTATGAATGGGGCAAGTATAAAATGAGCGGTGTTTTTCGTCAGAGATGTCATTTCGCGTGCGGCCTGCCGCACATAGCCGCACAGGTTATACCAAAAAAATTTATTAACGCGATGTTATTGGGTTGGCACCACTGTTTCAAGTTGCTTTCGGTCTGCCAGACCGTTTCTTTTGGGCGGGCTGCGCTGTTGATGATTCCTCCCTGTCTATCGCCAATCCATTCCTTTTTCTTCCCAAAAACAGAAATAAAGGTTTTTTTTTCTCAGATTTCAAAATCCGGGGGTAATTATTGTTGTCAGTTTTGGGAATTAGTTGCTTTACTTAAGGGTTTTCTAGGCTTTTTGTTAAAATATTAAACATGCCCCTGTTGGCATACATTTCGCTTGCTATTTGTTTATTGTTTTTAGGAAATGAAAAGTATATTATTTTATAGCCCGGACTTGAACTTATGCGCAAGTCTTTTGATGTTCTTCAATGATAAGTACACGGTTACGACAACAACCGATTTAAGTACGCTGGAGAGTATTCTTAAGACGCAGTGCTTTGATTTGCTCATTATTGATGCTGAACCAAGTGAGCAGGTTGATGCATTATGCCGTAAAATTCACGAGGACGATTTTAGGCACCTGCCTATTATACTTACTTATGTCTATACCATAAAATATAAGGACAGGGAAGCTGCTTTGCGGCAGTACATCGAAGCAATATTCTACAAGCCAATCGACTTATTTGAAGTAGCTCAAAAAGTCGACCGGCTCATGTATCAATTCTCTTAAATGGCTTTCTTAAAACCCTATTTTGACCGAAAACGTGTGAGCAGTCCCCAAATCAGTGGTAAACGGTGTTAACGCGTAGTCAACATCAATATTATTCCAACGAATGCCTAACCCCGTTGTAATTGATTTTGCCTCGTACATGGTCATGTATCCGGCTCTTACTGAAACCATATTATCATACGAAGCCTCGGCTCCGATGTTTATATGAGAATCATCGTACGCGGTATATTTTTGGAATTCAACACCAGTCACAATACTTATTTTACTGCCCACTTCACCCACAGGATAATACGCGCCTAAACGGATTTCGGTAGGCAGTTCCGTTTTTTCCTTGTACAATTCATCCATTGCACCGGCATTTTTTAATGCCGCGGCAAAAGAAATATTTTCATAGGCATTTTTCCATGTGACGCCAAAATCGAGCGCATATCCATTAGCGGCCTCCGAATAACTTCCTTCGTAAAGATACTTTACTGTAAGTCCTGCATCAATGCCTGTATAGACATGAAATGCAGTTGATAACGAGCCCATGAAATATTGAGCATTAAAAGTGCCTTCTTTATCCCCGGGGCGGGTACGTATTTCAATATCTTTCACAGAGGTTGAGTTGATACCAACACCAATCGGCAGGCCTGCAACAGTAATTTTGGCAGCAATTATCTCACTGCTGACATCCTGAATCCAGGAATTATGCATCAGTAAAATTTCATCCGATTTACATTGCAGAAGATTCGCGGGATTGTAAAAAACGGCCGAGGCATCCCCGCCGAATACAGTTCCGTTATCTCCTAATGCCATATTGCGGGCACCGGCACCTATTTTAAGAAACGACAGGCCTGATTTGCCCGCGCTTTGCGGAAACACCGCGGTTGTTAAAAATATAAGAATAAGGAGTAAAAATTTGCGTTCCATAAATAATCAATTATCTAAAAAAATAGTAAATAGTAAAATACTTAAAAATCAAACAGCACACAGTGCAGTTTTTAGGTTACAGCCGTTTTTGGTGCTCTACACTCTGGTTTAAACCAGTGCCCTCATAATTAATGGGCAAAATGGTATCAACAGAAAAATAATAGTGCCGCGGCGAAGCGGGGGAATCGTTTTTAGGCAATGTTAATGCCATTAAAACAAAACAACCTCACCCTTAATCGCTCTCCTTCGTAAGGCAATGTTGTCAACCTAAGGATTGACAAAATTTTGAAAATGGTTTTTCCGAAGTCCCCCTTTTTGAAAAGGGGGTGCCCGAAGGGCGGGGGAATCGTTTTTAGGCGGTACTAATGCCGCTAAAACAATTCTCCTCCCATAGGGACAAGCTTTTCGCTAAAGCGATCCACCCTCCTTTCAAAAAGGAGGGACTTCGAAAAAATACAACCCAATTTTCCTTAAGTTGATTCGCCGCGGCGAACCTTCGTAAGGAGAGAGAAGCTCCAAATCGAAATCCATCCCTAAACTTGACACTTTTACCTCCCTTGGGAGGTATTGTTCTCTATGGCCTCTGTAAACTCTCTGCTAACCATCACTTACAGAACTAAAACACCACGCTCAAGCCAATGGTATGCCTAAGACTTTGGGAATACTGCTCGAATGCAAAAGTGTAATCAATACCGGCATCAACGCCAAACATCGGGTTACGCAGGGCAAAGCCGCCGCTTGGCTGTAAAAGCTCATCTGCATTACCCATAACAAAATTATCCAATCCGGCACGCAAGGTTAACTCCGGCATAAACTGATACTCAGCCCCTGCACGGATTAAACGCCTGCCGAGATTATTTGATTCCAATTCCAGCGCCGTAAGCAGCGAAGAATTGTCATCGAATCTGAAAATATAGCTGCTGCCCAGTTTTATAGTTAACGGAAAATCGGCTGTGGTTGCAGTGCCGTCAGTTCCATAAATCGGAGAGGTATCCCACTTGTATTTCGCGTTAATATCCATGAATGTTGCGGCAAAGGCTAAATTATCAGTTGCCTTGTAAATGGCACCAAAATCAAATCCGGTACCGGTAGAGGTAACATCTTTATACAATTTATAATAATAGATTTTTACCGTAACACCTATTGCTACCTTTTTAGAAAACCGGTTTGCAAAAGAAAAGAAATACAAATTTTGCGAAGTTGATAATGCCTCGGTTTTGAATCCCTGATTATCACGCCCGTCAATATCCGAAACACCTGAAGCAATTACACCCGCGCTAAAGCCCGCTGAAGAACGCGGTGTACGGTTCGCGCCAGTATCCCGTGATGAATAAAAATCGAACCTTCTGGTGAAACTCAAGTAGTTCAAACTGCGGTCTAAGGACAAAACCGAAAAGGCAGCCTGTGCCGAGTTTTTGTTCTGGAAGACGGCTACCGCGGGATTGTAGAATGATGAAAGCTGCCCTTCGATAACTGCAGAGGTTGCATTACCCATAGCAATGCCGCGGGGCAGAAAGCCCATACGGCTAAATTCACCGGGAGCTGAATTTGTTTTTTCATACACCGGCTGTGCCGCCAGTTTGCCTATTACACAAAACACGAGCAGTAAAACAATTTGTAGTGTATTTTTCATTAAAACTTTTTTCATATCGTATAAACCTGTCTCTGTCTTTACCATTATTGCATTACAAGAATTTTACCATACATGGGATCCGATGATTCAACATCGATACGGTAAAAGTAAACACCATTGGGCACAACAGTGCCGTTATCATCTTTACCATCCCAGAAATCAATTACCCCATTGCTGCCCTCGACACTTTTGTTTACTTCATGCACCGTGTTTCCTCTTTGGGCATTCTGAATAATCGTGGCAATATATTTCATTGCAAAATTGAAAATACGAATGGTAACCGGTACTGTTTTCCCAGCAGTGCTGTATTTAATTTTCAAGATGTCGGTCTTTGGCGAAAATGGATTCGGATAAGCATACGAATCGTTTTTAGATGTTAACGCTTGCGATGCAATATATAGTTTCCATTTATTGCCCCAGCCGGGTTGTGCCCCATCCTGTGAAACAAGACCTTCAGTTGAGCCAAGCCATAGCCTCTGCCCGTTTTTCGAGAAAGCTGCCGAGTAAAACACATCAGTCCGGAGAGTTATTTTTGTAGTGTTGTCGGTTATCACTCCCGGAGTGGTCCAGTTTATCCCCAAATCGTACGAGCGGTAAGGACCGTTATCCGATAAAGCGATTGCTATGTTATTGTGTGTACCAAAATTGTGAACCCGCTCATCAATAAGTGCCCTGCTCCATGTTTTACCCTCATCACCGGTAAAACTGATGCCATATTCCTCGTTTGCCCCATTTGCTTTCCAAGTTGCTGCATAGACCATGTTCGTATAATCATTTGCTTCCATCGCAACAACAAAGTTGCCGCTAATGGTTTTTGATGAACTGTTTGAAAAAGTAAACTTCTGCCAGCGTATATCGTTTGAAGCTGCGGCAAGCCGGGTTTCGGTTGTTTTATTTATGCCATTAGCAGTCCCGACATATAAAACCGAATCGTGAGCAACTGTTAGTGAAAACACCCGGTAATTGTAATTATCATTCGCGCAGTATTTTCCTGCAACCGGTGATAGACAAAAATCAAGTGAATCAGCGGGTGAAATACTGCTTAAATCATCCGGGGGAAGCACAACACGTTTCCATGCCGCTGTTGAATTAACGAGTAGTGTATCAATCCTGCATTTTCTTAATCCACCAGCAAAAGAAGCGGCCCAAATGACATTTTTTGTAATCGCAAGATCGTACGTAATGTTTTGCACTTTAACGGTAACCGGTAAGGCACGGAGCGAGTTAATTCCATACACTTCGATTGTATCAGTAGCTGCATCAAGTGGCTGTGGAATGGTCTTCCAAGAACTTCCGCCATCTGCTGAAACCCGGATACCACTGCCTTCAGGTAAATCTTGTCCGCTTACTTCGATACTGTGAGCAGTGGCTGCCCAGATGGTATGTGTAAAACTGTCATAGGCAAGTGCCGTTACACTTTCTGTGCCGAACACAGACCCGCCATAAAAATTTGTCCAGTTTAACCCGTTATCTGTGGATTTACTCAAACCGCGGGAAGTTGCAATCCACACGGTATCACTTACAATCAGAATATCATTTATGCTATTCGATGCAGGTGCCTCGGAAGATATTTTTGCTATTCCGTGTTTATCACCGGGTAGTGAAAAACTCCGTGGCTTATCTTGTGGCTGTAAAACCGAAAATGAGAACATTAGCAAGAGTATAAAAATTCGCTTCATTACTTTATCGTTATTTTATGAGAAACTTTTGGACTTATTTGGTCGGCTTTGTCAACCGCGAAGAAATTGAATGTATAGGTGCCTTTTTTATTAGTGCCGTCAACAACAATAAAGCTTGAATACTTGCCATCCCCGATAGCCGAATCCGGGAAAACACCGTTATCCTGTAAAGAAAATTCTGTTCCGCTTGAAGTGCCGTCAGGGCGTATTGATGTAAAAAACACGGAGGCAATATCATCCAAACCATCCGGATCATTCACTTTTGCCGTAAGGAAAAGAGTGTCCGGTTTAGTTACTACTATTGTATCCGGGGCAAAAATACTAATTACCTCAGGTTGTTTATCCGCGACGGCAGCGAAACTCTGCTGTGTAATGTAATACCATTTATTAGTAAAGGTCTTGGCACGTAATGTCAACTTGAAGTGCTGATTCGAATCAGCAAAAGAGAACGGTATAGTCCAGTTAAAATGCATATCATCTGCAACAAGGTCGCCGCCTGTGCCATTGTCCAAGCTGTACATTACCGTGTCCACGGTATTCAGGCCGGTATTATAGACGGTCAACTCACACAAACGGATGGGTTGAGACGTGTCAGCGATACCTAAAACAAAGGCTTTGGCATTGGGAACAATTAACAAACCGCGGATATGTGTTAATGTTTTTATAGAGAAAGGAAACGCCACACTATCAGCCAATCCGGCTTCTGTTTGCGGTTCTATTGTATTGTTAAAGTCTTTTTCGCAGCCTATAAAAAGCAGCACAAGCGCCGAGAGAAAAATAATTTTTTTCATGTATGTGTTATGTTACGATTAATGGTAAAATCTAAAACCCTGCCCTGAAATTAAAATGTTATAGAAAATGGAGAAGGCGAAAAACAAAGTACAAAAACAAATAATGCTATATATCCAATTATTTTTCTCTTCTTGTCTAATGGTTCCATGTCCCCGATAGGTGGGTGCTGTATTTTCAAGATAAAAAACAACACTGTTGCCCAAAACAGCCAACCTGCCCAGCCTATGGTTATCCAAGTGTAAACATACATTTGCAGCACTCCAAGTACACCAAGCAGTATCAGCAATATCATGCTTATTCCTGCAATAAGTTCATGGTTCTTCTTCCCGAACATCGCGTAAATGATATGCCCGCCGTCTAACTGCCCGACAGGAACCATGTTCATCGAGGTAACAAAAAGCCCGAACCAGCCAACGCAAAGAAAAGGATAATGATATATCTCACTCATTGGTGGTATAAATGTACCGGGAGAAGTAAAAATATACCGTAACGTTGAAAACAAGAGTGTATCACCAAATGCGAGCTGTAATCCACCTGAAGCATGTTTAGGCATAAAATAATCAGGATGAATACTGACAATAAAATCTCTGCCTGGCAGATGTGTAAAACCGTAAACAAGAATTATCAAACAGGCAACAAATCCGGCAAGCGGTCCTGAAACCCCGATATCAAATAAAGCCTTTTTATTCGGTATCTCGCTTTTGGTGCGTATTACTGCACCTAGTGTGCCAAAATTGAGAAACACGCCAAAAAAGGAAATGAAGGGAATAAAATACGGCAGCGTTGCATCAACTTTATGATAGCGTGAAGCAAAATAATGGCCAAACTCGTGACTGGCGAGAAAAAACAAAATGCTGAAGCTGTAAGGCAAGCCTATTAATAATTGATTAATTTCTATTAATCCGCCACTGCCATTCTGCCATTCCAGCCCGGATAAAACAGTGGTTGCAATTGTTATAATAAACAAAAGCAGCTGAGTAATAAATGGGCTTTTCTTCCTTTTTTTTATATGGACATCGGGTTTATGATCGCCGGGTAAATATTCGTCCTGAAAATCGTTCATGTATTATAAATCCATATTAAGGCCAATGGCCGAATACTCGTCATTAAAATCATAAAACTCGCCATGTATGTTTTTACCTTTAAAATAAGTGAAGTGCAGCCGCATTCCCGGCCCTTCCCAATGGCCAAATTTAAGTCCAGCGGAAGCGGTAAAATTAACCGTGAAGGCACTATTGTGCACCGTTCTGATATCGCAGGAAGCAAAGGGTGTAATTTTCTCAGTTAACAAATCCGTTATTGAATACTCCGCGCCGCCATGCAGGATAAGCGGCTTAACATTACCGGGAACAACGTGATTGAGTTTTGTTATACCTGCCATCCGCAAGATGTGCACTGATATGCGAGAACCGGAAACGCATCCCGTATGAACCGTGTGTGGTAAGCTTTTTATATCCGGCGTTCAAGCCAAAAAGATAATCGACTGCTTCAACAGGAAAATGAAAATCATTTTCGCCGCGAAGCTTTGTATAGGTGAAAAAGTCTGCACCGAAACTATAGGTGACACCTTTTTCAGCTGAATAGTGGAGTATGTCCCTGCTATTCCCTATATCCAAACGGATATTGTTAGCTCCGGCTGCAAATTGGACACCCATTTTAGGCTCTAAAAAATTTGAAATGTACGGGTGGATCAATAGTCCTTCCGGAAACCAGTTAAGGACTCTTTCCTGAGAAAATGTTAATTGAACCGACAGAGCTAATAAAGTTATAATTACTATTTTTTTCATTAAAAGACGATACCGTTTTATTTTGCTATATGATTGTTAAAGATGATTATGCGAAACTTAATTGAGTTTGCCATACAAAAATAAACTAAAATTTTCTCCCTTTCCATGTAACTTTTCGGTTAAATGCAAGAATGAATGGTAAAAATACAACGTAACTAAGATAGTATAACTGAAAAGCCGGAAAAAAGCGTAAAATATTTTTTATCCCTAGTGTACCAGTCATTAGAAAAAGCGCCAGAAAATCGACTAATACTTTTAAGAATATCAATACACCGAGCAACGGAGTAAATATAAACGGGGCTGCAACCATGCAGGCATGGGTTAACCAACAGCTTCCCATAATGATGTAAGAATACCAGGGCACTGAAAATGCACCTATGGACCATCGTTTTTTTTGCAGATAAAGCGATTTTATATCCGGACATGCCATTGAAGCAACGAGAGCCTCTTTATCAAGAGGGAAAATAATTCTGTATTTTTTCAATTTACTAATTGCTAACAATAGTTGGGAGTCTTCCGTAATACTAAACGGCATATTTTCGTATCCGCCAATTTCATTGTAAACTTTTTTTGTATATGACAGATTATTGCCGATACAACTGACCGGGATTTTCAGATTAATCGTTCCTGCACCAACCATTAGTAAAAAAATAAAATCCAAACTTTGCATACCTTCAAATGTCCGGTCGTAGTTCTGATAGGTGAATCCGTTAACCATGGCAACATTTCCGGTGTAATACGAGGCAAGTGTTTTAACCCACGTGGGTGGTACAGCGCAGTCGGCATCGGTGGTTAGGATAATCTCACCCTTTGCAATTTTTTGAGCATTCACGATGGCATTAGTTTTACCAATTAAATGGGAGCCTGCCTTGGGTGATGAAATTCTTTTGAATGCTGATTTCCCAGCAATAAATGCATCAATTATCTCCGCTGTTCTGTCCGTGGATGAATCATCAACAAGAATAATTTCAAGCATTTCTTCCGGGTACTCAAGATTATTCAGGGCTTCCAGACATCTTAGGATTGTCTGTTCTTCATTACGCGCTGCAACAATAACAGTAACTGAAGGCAGCGAATCTTCATTACGCTGAGGAAATTTCTTCCGTACTGCGGCAAGAAAAACTACTGTTTGTATAAAGTAAAAGGCAATTGCCACGGTAAAAACTATTTCAAACATTCGCCCGGCACTCCAATGGAAAAGTTATTTCTAAAAACTGCTTCAACAAGTTTTGTCAGCCCTGCATGCACGGTTTCGGTGCACTTCGGGTGGTCATGCATAACAACAAGAGAATTGTTTTTCAAGTGCTGCAATGACCGGTTAAAAACAGCTATATCGTTCTTGTAGTCATACGTTAAAAGCGACCATAACACCATCTTGTAATCGATATTTTTTACCGTACGCAAGAGCGCCCTGTTAAATTTACCGTATGGCGGCCTGAAATAAGTTGTCTTTTCCCCGGTAATTTTAAAAATTGTTTCCTCTGTCCGGAGTATTTCATTTGCCTGCTCTTGGGAATTGAGATTACGCAGCGATGAGATGCTCTTCCGCAATAATTTCGTTCATCAGACCGGGCGCATTACCGGCATTCCGCCCAATACAAAAAAACAAGGCACGGATATTTAATTTATTTAGTTGTTTCAGCAACAGCGGCGTGGTTGCTGGATTGGGTGTATCATCAAAGCTTAACAATATTTTGTCGGAAGATGAATGCCAGATGACTCCCGGCAGAAAAAGTTTACCCGGGCCGGATGGGTTATAAGCGAAGGAAATATCTATCATCAGTTAATTCTTCCCTTCCAGTTATACGATGCAATTTGGCCTTTAATGGACGAGAATACGATATAAAACGAATGCAATACCGAGGTCAGCACATGCAGCAATAACTCTATCTTTCTGCTAAAAACCGAGCGCCCTGTATAAAGTACCATGTACTCAGAACCTGCCTTAACCACTGTTGTAATTACCCTGAACGCGAGCAGTTCAAACGAGGGGAATAGAATTACCGCTACCCAAAGTGCGATATCTGCAATAAAAAAAAGGAATGAAGGGATAAGGACATACCACAACAGAGATGAATTATAGAGTAAACTTTTACTCGCCCATCTACTCCGCTGATTGAGTAAATTGCCAACTGAAAGCGGCGGGACGGTATAAACCATGGCTCTTTCGTCAGTACAAAACCTTACTTGATAATCTGTCAGTGAGAATATTTTTTGCATTACCAGTTCATCATCACCCGAAGGGGATACGGAACCGGAAAACCCGCCAACTTGAAAAAATAAATCCTTGCGGTATGCAACGTTCGCCCCGGATGCAATGGTCGGTTCACCTTGACCGATTAATCCTGCACCGGTTAAAACCAGTCCGGCAAATTCGAGCCGCAGCATACGTGAAAGTAATTTACCTGACGAAATATCATATTCAACGGGGCCTGAAACAAATCCTGTATTGCTGTCAAAGCAGCCAAGCATCACCTCCAGCCATTCCGGCTGATACGTGCAATCGGCATCACTACAGACAACGATTTCATGTTTGGCTTTACTGATACCCAAAGTAAGGGCTGCCTTTTTACCTGCTTGTTCTTTAGGAAGCGCAAGCAATTGAAATCCCGAATTCTTTACCAGTTCCGCGGAAGCATCAGTTGAATGGTCATCGACGAAAATCACTTCATACCGTTCCTTTGCCAACCCGATGTTTTGAAGCGAATGGATTGCCCGCGAAATATGAGCCGCCTCGTTACGGAACGGAATGACTACCGAACAATTGTGCGTGCTGCTTGAAGCCCTGCCTGATAGACCCGCTTTTAATACACCTTCGCGGATAAAATTTAGGAACAAGAAATAATAGACCAACAGAGGGAGGATAACAGCGGCCCATGGCTGAGATATATTACCAAGAATGCAGTTATAAATTATCATTACGGAAACCAGCAATAATAATTTGGATGCTATTGAAAGATAACCAAATGAACTATGCTTTTTTACTGCCATTATCTTTTTTCAATACAAAAAGAATCATGCCGATTACCGACGGAATTACCAGATTAATAACAAACAACATAAACGCGGCGTTAAACCCCGCGTTTTCAGAAAACCCTAAATGCTTTGCAAAATACATGCTTGTCAGTTCCCTAATTCCAAAATCAACAAGGGTAAGGGCTGGTATTATTGATTTCACAAACATCATTAGCGAGCCGACCTGAACACCGCTGAAGTAATTGATGCCGGTTTGGTACGACATGATTAAAAGTGCATACTGCGACATGAGCAAAGTGTAACAGACAAATGTAATCAGGAAAGTTCGTTGTAGTGTTTTCTTGTTAATGCTGCGCAGCGGTTCAAGTTTTTCAATTACTTTCCCAAGAAAAGTAAATCTTCCTCTGGCTGTTTTTACAAAGGTTTTCCATGTCCGCGGCGAAAGCAGTAATGATGCAAACAATGAAAAGGAAACTATAAGCAGACTGACGAGACACGCTGTAAGTAACGCGGAAATGTGCACGATAAAAACAAGATAATACAAGACAGCCAATGAACCCATCAACACGTTTATAAAATAGTTCTGCAGTTTATCAGCTAGCGTGGTAAGCGAAATATCCATCAACGATACATCTGGATGATACATTTTACGGCCAACGATTTCTCCTGACCGCATCGGGGATATTATACCAACTGCCATACCCTGATAAAACGAAACGAATGCATCCATTTTTAGTGGCTTGCCGAAACATACCTTTGATAAAATCTGCCATTTGGAAACTTGCAGCGTAAAATAAACCATTGAAATGAAAACCGCGGTTATCAATGTTACCGGATTGGCACTAAAG
>JACPGF010000133.1 GCA_016182615.1 Ignavibacteriales bacterium | reverse complement strand
TCATTATTATTATTAATCAAAACTGCGGCATTTTCATCAAAACGGATATATGAACCGTCTTTTCTCCGTACTTCTTTTCTTGTCCGGACGATAACCGCTCTGGATACTTCGCCTTTTTTCACACCACCATTTGGTACCGCGGCTTTAACTGCAACAACAATTAAATCACCTAAACTTGCATATTGTCTTCCGCTTCCGCCTAGTACTCTTATACAGCGTACACGTTTAGCGCCGGAATTATCTGCAACTACTAAATTGGTTTCTTCCTGAATCATAACTCTTAGCTCCTATCCTATTTAGCTTTCTCGACAATTTCAACCAAGCGCCATCTTTTATTTTTGCTTAAAGGGCGGGTTTCCATAATCTTGACAACGTCACCTAAACCGCATTGGTTTTGTTCATCATGAACCATAAACGTAGTGGTTTTCTTGAAATATTTTTTGTAAATCGGATGAGCAACACGGCGCACAACAGCAACCGTAGCAGTTTTATCCATTTTGTTGCTAACCACTGTACCAACACGTACTTTTCTTAACGATCTCGCGTCCGTCATTATTTTTGAACTCCTTCAGCATTGGCTGTAACAGAATCACCTGAAAGTAAAGCGCGTTCCTGCAAAACGGTTTTCAAACGGGCAACGGTTTTTTTTGCAGTGCGAATTTTGGCGGTATTAACTAAGTTTTTTAAAGCATGGCTAAACCGTAAATCAAGAAGATTTGCTTCTTCTTCATCAATGCGCTTGATAATTTCTTCGTTTTTTAATTGTTTAACTTCATAAATTTTCATGCAGTATCTCTCTATTAACCCTCATAATCAGGGCGTTTTACAACTTTCACTTGGATAGGAAGTTTATGTCCACACATTCCTAACGCTTCAGCAGCTATTTCCGCGGAAACACCACTTACTTCAAACATTACGCGTCCGGGTTTAACAACAGCAACCCAAAATTCAGGTCCGCCTTTACCTTTACCCATACGAGTTTCGAGAGGTTTCTTTGAAACTGGCTTATCCGGGAAAATACGGATCCAAATCTTTCCATCTCTTTTCATTTTACGTGATAAAGCAATACGGCAAGCTTCGATCTGACGGCTTGTTATCCAGGCCGGCTCAAGTGCTTTTAAACCAAAATCGCCAAATGCAATTGTGGAGCCTCTCTTGGCATTTCCTTTCATTCTACCGCGTTGCGCTTTTCTAAATTTTACTCTTTTCGGCATTAACATGATTAAAACTCTCCGGTACTTTTATTCAGAAACTCTTTTACCTAAAATTTCACCACGGCAAATCCATACTTTAATACCTATGGAACCGTAAACCGTTTCAGCACGGCCGTTGGCAAAATCTATATCTGCACGAATAGTATGAAGTGGAACTCTTCCATCTTTATACTGCTCTGTTCTGGCCATTTCAGCACCACCTAGGCGGCCTGCGCACATGATCTTGATGCCCTCGGCACCCATTCTCATGGCTGAACTGATGGCTTGCTTCATAGCACGGCGGAACGAAATGCGTCCCTGTAACTGTGTAGCTACGTTTTCTGCCACTAAATATGCATCTAATTCAGGGCGCTTTATTTCATTTATCTGAATCTTTACATCTTTTTCGCTTAATTTCTTAAGCTCTTGCTCTAAAGAAGTAATTTCTTTACCGCTGCGCCCGATAACAACACCTGGGCGTGATGTATGAATAGTTAACTGAATATTTTTTGAAGTTCTATCAATAATAATTCTGGAAATTCCGGCTTTTTTTAGACGCTGCCGTACATAAGCACGCAGTTTGTCATCTTCTTTCAGCTTTACAGCATAAGAATGTTTTTCATACCAGTTGGATTCCCAACCGCGATTGATACCAACTCTGAAACCGATTGGATTAACTTTTTGTCCCAAGAAAACCTCCTTATTGTTTAGTAGCGACTACGATGGTTAAATGACATGAGCGCTTGCGCACCCTGTATGCACGACCCATTGGGGCCGGAGATATACGCTTCATCGTAGGACCCTGATCTACAAAAGCTTCCTTTACAAAAAGATCAGAGGCTTCTAACCTGGAGTCAGTTTCACGATTTATCAAATTAGCGGCAGCAGAATGCAATGTTTTAAATGCATCTTTGGTTGCATGCTTGGTTTGAAAACGGAGAATTTCTTCAGCTTTGTCAACTGATACACCGCGGATAAGATCAATTACCAATCTCATTTTACGTGGTGATGACGGAATAAATCTATTTACTGCTTTAGCTTCCATACTACTAATTACATTCTTTCAATTACTTTGCTTTCGATGCTTTTTCGGCCTTAGTTCCCGGGTGGCCTCTAAAAATTCGGGTAGGTGAAAACTCACCTAATTTATGCCCAACCATATTTTCAGAAACGTAAACCGGTATCATTTTCTGTCCATTATGAACACCAATGGTGTGTCCGACAAATTCCGGAGAAATAGTTGATGAACGCGACCATGTTTTGATGATCTTTTTTTCGTTCTTTTCGTTCAGATTGCGCACTTTCTGAAGCAATTTAAGCTCTATATATGGGCCTTTTTTTACTGATCTTGGCATAATATTTCTCTAACTACTTACGACGTTTAACGATAAATTTATTAGATGCCTTTTTAGGCGTACGGGTCTTAAGGCCTTTCGCTTTTTGGCCCCATGGTGATACAGGATGACCGCCACCGGAAGTCTTTCCTTCACCGCCACCCATCGGGTGATCTACCGGGTTCTTTGCAACACCACGGCTAAATGGACGCTTTCCTAACCACCTATTGCGGCCGGCTTTGCCGATACTGATATTTTCATGATCAGAATTGCCAATTACTCCATAAGTAGCTAAGCAATCGGTACGAATCATTCTTACTTCACCAGAAGGTAAACGTAATTGTGCCATATCATTTTCGCGGGCAAGTAACTGCAATGAACTGCCGGCACTTCTACCCAACTGTCCACCTTTGCCTGGCTTTAACTCAACGTTATGAACAAAACTGCCTAACGGAATTTCTTTTAACGGTAATGTATTACCAACACGAATATCTGAACCCGTACCCGATACAATGGTATCACCAACTTTTAAACCTTCAGGAGCAAGTATATAGCACTTTTCTCCATCCTTGTAAAATAATAAAGCAATACGGCATGTTCTGTTAGGATCATACTCAATTGCATTTACCACTGCAGGTACGCCAAACTTATTACGTTTGAAGTCAATTATTCTGTATTTTCTCTTGTGTCCACCACCACGGTGACGCGAGGTAACTCTACCTAAGTTATTACGTCAGCCGCTTTTGCTTATCTTGCTCACTAACGACTTTTCAGGTGTATCTTTCGTAACTTCCTGAAAAGTAGAGAGAGTCATAAATCTTCTACCCGGTGTGGTTGGGTTTAATTTTCTAATAGCCATGTATAATACTCCGGATACGAATTAACTATACTTGATGTTCAAATAAATCAATCTTATCGCCTTTTTTCAATACGACGTAAGCCTTTTTAAAGTCAGGGCGTTTTCCTTCAAACCTTCCGGATTTTCTGGCAACCATTTTCTTTTTACCCTTGTAGTTTGCTGTGGTAATTTTAGTCACAGAAACCTTAAATTTTGTCTCGATAGCACGTTTAATTTCGATTTTATTCGAATGCAAATCGACTACAAAACCATACATATTCTGGGTCTCAGTCAAATGTGCAACTTTTTCGGTAAGAAGGGGTTTTACTAATATATTATGCATTTTCAACCTCTTTTACTTTAGTGCTATATGTCGCGTTCAAGTATTCTACTGCACTTTTCTGTACAATTAAAACCTGATTATTCAAAATATCGTAAGTAGATGCTTTTGCAACTTCCAATACTTTGCAGCGCTCAATATTTCTTCCGGATTTATAAACATTCTCATCATGTTTTCCGGTAAGCAATAATGCTTTCTTACCGCTAACTTTAAGGGCGGAAAGAATTTCATTAAATTTTTGTGTTTTTGGTGCATCAAAGCTAAAATCATCAACTACAACTAACTGCTGGTCGATAACTTTATACGATAAAGCAGATACTTTAGCAAGATATGAAACCTTCTTTGGTAAGAACTGTCTGTGTTCACGTGGTTTTGGTCCAAATATGGTACCACCACCAACCCAAAGCGGAGAACGGCTTGTACCAGCACGGGCACCGCCACGTCCTTTTTGCTTCCACGGTTTTTTACCGCCGCCACTTACTTCAGCACGTTCTTTCGACTTGCTTGTTCCCTGGCGCTGGTTTGCTAAAAACATTTTTACGGCCAAATAAATCACGTGATCATTTGGTTCAGCCTTGAAAACATTTTCAGCAAGCTGAACTTTTTCACTGCTTAACGAGCCATCTATTTTATAAATATTAAATTCCATGATCTTACAGAATTACTTCTTTAACAATTCAACTATTGAGTTAACAGCTCCGGGAACTGCACCTTTAACTAATACAATATTTTTATCTGCTAAGACTTTTACGACGCGTAAATTAGCAATGGTTATATTGTCATTACCCATACGGCCTGCCATACGCTGGCCCTTAAAAACTCTTGAAGGGTATGATGACGAACCAATTGAACCTGGAGCGCGTAATCTATCACTTTGTCCGTGAGTAGTTCCACCAACACCACCAAATCCATGACGGCGCATAACACCCTGGAAACCTTTTCCCTTGGAAACTCCACGAACTTTAATTTTTTCGCCTTCTTTAAAGTACTCGGCGGTAAAAACATCACCGGTTTTGAATTCAGAAACTTCATCTTGCCTGAATTCTCTTACTACTTTTGCAGGCTCGGTATTTAATTTTTTGTATTGTCCTTGAACTGGCTTTGATATATTTTTCTTTTTCAGTCCAAAACCTAATTGTAATGCATTGTAACCATTCTTTTCGGTTGTGCGAACTTCAAGAACCTTGCAAGGCCCAACTTCAATGGCCGTAACTGGTATAACATTACCATCTTCACCAAATATACGGGACATTCCTAATTTTTTACCTAGTAAACCGGGCATCTCTTCTCCAATCAATTAAGCTTAATTTCAACATCTACACCCGCAGGTATATCTAACTTGCTCAAGGAATCAACTGTTTTCGAGTTAGAATTGTGAATATCAATTATTCTCTTGTGTGAGGATAACTGAAATTGTTCACGAGATTTTTTATCAACATGCGGAGAACGTAATACAGTAAAAATTGTTCTCTTCGTTGGCAACGGAATCGGTCCCGATACCACAGCACCGGTACTTCTAACCGTCTTGATAATCTTCTCGGTCGATTTGTCAATAAGAATATGATCATACGACTTTAGTTTTATTCTTATTTTCTGTCCTGCCACAATTAACTCCTTAGTTTATTTAATGCAAGGAAGAAATCATGCGATTTCTTCCTTAACAAGTAGTTTTATTCAATAATTTTGGTTACAAAACCCGCTCCAACGGTACGACCGCCTTCACGGATAGCGAATTTCAATCCTTCTTCCATCGCTATATTGGTAATCAGGCTGATTTCCAATTCAACACTGTCTCCGGGCATTACAACATCATAACCTTCAGGTAATTGTGCAATACCGGTAACATCGGTTGTTCTGAAATAGAATTGAGGTCTGTATCCATTCGAAAATGGAGTATGACGGCCGCCTTCTTCTTTTGATAAGATATAAACCTTACCAATGAATTTTTTGTGCGGAGTAATCGAACCGGTTTTGGCAAGTACCATTCCGCGTTCAATTTCTTTTTTGTCAACACCGCGCATTAACAAACCGGCATTATCACCTGCCATTGCCTGGTCAAGTTCCTTACGGAACATTTCAACTCCGGTAATAACGGTTTTTCTATGAGCGCCTAAGCCGATTAATTCAACTTCTTCACCAACTTTAACCTGTCCTCTTTCAACACGGCCAGTTGCTACTGTACCACGGCCAGAAATTGAGAACACGTCCTCAACCGGCATCAAGAAAGGTTTATCAGTTTCGCGGGGAGGGGTAAGAATGTATGAATCAACAGCATCCATCAGTTCCCAAATACAGTTAAAACGTTCATCTGTTGTCGGTGACTGGCTTGCTCCTGCCTCTAATGCACGAAGGGCTGATCCACGGATAATAGGAATATCATCACCAGGGAACTCATATTTTACTAATAATTCGCGTAATTCCATTTCAACTAAGTCGATCAATTCAGGATCGTCCATAGCATCAACTTTATTCAAAAATACAACGATTCTAGGAACACCTACTTGGCGTGCTAACAGAATATGCTCACGTGTTTGTGGCATAGGACCATCGGTTGCAGCAACAACAAGAATTGCACCGTCCATCTGGGCAGCGCCAGTAATCATGTTTTTAACATAATCGGCGTGACCGGGACAGTCAACGTGTGCATAGTGGCGTTTTTCTGTAGCATACTCAACGTGAGCGGTTGCAATTGTGATTCCACGTGCTTTTTCTTCAGGTGCATTATCAATTGAATCAAATGTACGAATTGCAGCAGTACCTTTTAAAGCTAAAGCCATGGTAATAGCTGCAGTTAATGTAGTTTTACCGTGATCAACGTGGCCGATAGTACCAACGTTGACGTGTTCTTTACTACGATCAAATTTTTCTTTTGCCATGATTACTATCCTTTATTTAACTAAGATTTTCTTAAAATTTGAAACTTATTTTTTACCGGCCACTTTTTCAGAAATTTCCTCGGCTATATTTTTAGGAACTTCTGCGTAGTGCGAAAATTGCATTGAATATATTGCTCTGCCCTGTGTCATAGAGCGAAGCACGGTTGCATAACCAAACATTTCAGCCAAAGGTACCTGAGATTTGATAACCTGTGCGTCCTTCCGGGCTGTAAATCCTTCTATTCTGCCTCTTCTGGAGTTCAAGTCGCCCATAACATCACCAAGGTAATCTTCGGGGCTGATAACTTCAACTGCCATTATAGGTTCAAGAAGTGCCGGTTTTGCTTTTCTTGCACCATCTTTAAATGCCATAGATCCGGCTACTTTAAACGAAATTTCATCGGAATCTACATCGTGGTACGAACCATCGTACAATTTTACTTTAACATCTACTACCGGGAAGCCGGCGATAACACCATTACGCATTGCTTCTTGTACGCCTGCAGATACTGCCGGGATGTATTCTTTTGGAACAACACCACCGATAATACCATTGGTAAACTGATAACCTTTTCCTGGCTCATTCGGGCTTAATTCTAACCAAACATGGCCAAATTTACCACGTCCACCGGACTGCTTAACAAATTTACCCTCGACGTTAACGGTCTGCGTAATTGTTTCTCTATAAGCTACCTGAGGTTTACCAACATTTGCTTCTACCTTAAACTCGCGGCGCATACGGTCAATAATGATCTCGAGATGAAGTTCACCCATACCACTAATAAGTGTTTGGCTGGTCTCTTCATCAACGCTAACGCGGAATGTAGGATCCTCATCTGATAATTTAACCAATGATTCAGAGAGTTTGTCCTGATCTGCTTTTGTTTTAGGTTCGATTGCAATTTGGATAACTGGCTCAGGAAAAACAATTTTTTCCATGATTACCGGATCATCTTCTGTACACAGAGTATCTCCGGTTCTGGTAAACTTTAATCCAACAGCTGCTGCGATATCTCCTGCACGTACACTATCGATTTCTTCACGATGGTTTGCATGCATTTGAACCAAACGGCTGATTCTTTCTTTTTTTCCGCTAATGCTGTTATAAATATATGACCCGACTGCTAATTTACCGGCATACACCCTAAAGTAGGTAAGCTTACCGATAAATGGGTCAGTCATAATTTTAAACGCTAAAGCGGTAAATTTTTCATTCTCAGAGATTTTACGGTTAATTTTATCATTGATGCCCACGTGATGCGCTTCAACAAATTCGGTATCAACCGGTGACGGTAAAAAGTCAACAACCGCATCAAGTAAACGCTGCACACCTTTATTTTTGAAAGATGCACCACAAAGTACAGGAATAATTTTATTCTGTACAGTGGCGGTACGTAAAACCCGGTTTACTTCTTCTTCAGATATTTCTTTACCATCTAGATATTTTTCTAAAAGCGTATCATCAACATCAGATACTGCTTCAAGCATTTCAGTTCTGTATTTTTGGGCATTTTCTATCAGATCAGCGGGAATTTCAATGGTATCAAAGGTAGTACCCATTGAATCCTCGTGATACATAATTGCCTTCCAGCTTATTAAATCAACAATACCGGAAAACAAATCACCTTGTCCGATAGGAAGAGTGATAGGGATAGCATTTGCGCCAAGGCGCTCACGAATCATATCAACGGCATGATAAAAATCAGCACCGATACGATCGATTTTATTAATGAATGCAAGACGGGGAACTCCATATTTATCAGCCTGGCGCCATACGGTTTCAGACTGAGGCTCAACACCGCCAACCGCGCAAAAAAGTGCGATAGCGCCATCAAGAATACGAAGTGAACGTTCAACTTCAACAGTAAAGTCAACGTGGCCCGGGGTATCGATAATATTGATCTGATGATCTCTCCAGAAAGCAGTGGTAGCAGCACTAGTAATGGTAATACCGCGTTCTTTTTCTTGTTCCATCCAATCCATCGTAGCCGCGCCATCATGTACTTCACCAATACGGTGCAAACGACCGGTATAGAATAAAATACGCTCGGTGGTTGTGGTCTTTCCGGCATCTATATGTGCCATGATACCAATGTTTCGAACTTTCTCTATCGGGGTATTAACTGCCATCTTAACCTAAACTTAATTCCTGCTTTTTTCTGTATTAATTATTATTTCTACCAACGGAAATGTGCAAATGCTTTATTAGCTTCTGCCATTTTATGCGTGTCTTCACGTTTTTTAATCGCGTTGCCTTCATTATTCGAGGCTGCCAATAATTCAGCCGCTAACTTTGCCGAGAAACCTTTTTCACCACGTTTCCGTGAATACTCACGAATCCATCTAAAAGCCAATGCGTAACGTCTTTCGGGACGCACTTCCATTGGAACCTGATAAGTAGCTCCGCCAACTCTTCTGCTTCTTACCTCAATAAGCGGCTGAATGTTGGAAAGTGCTTTTTTAAACACGTCCAAACCCGGTCTGTTTGCTTTGTTTTCCATAATTTCGAAGGCCTTGTAAACAATCTGTCTTGCAGTTGTTTTCCGTCCATCAAGCATCAGGGCATTTACAAATTTTTCAACAGTTAAATCATTAAACTTTGGATCGGGTTTAATATATCGTTTTTCTGCTCTTTTTTTTCTCATACTGCTTACTTACCTGCTTTTGGTTTCTTAGCTCCGTACTTCGAGCGGGCTTGTTTTCTGTCTTCTACACCACCTGAATCGTGTGAACCACGAACAATGTGATAGCGGACACCTGGTAGATCTTTCACTCTACCACCACGAATCAGCACAATTGAGTGCTCTTGAAGGTTGTGGCCTTCTCCTGGAATATACGCGGTAACTTCAATATTATTCGTCAGTCGGACACGCGCTACTTTACGCAATGCCGAATTCGGTTTTTTTGGAGTTGTCGTATAAACTCTTGTGCAAACGCCTCTTTTCTGCGGACAGGCAGCAAGTGCTGGCGCTTTATTTTTCTTCGTTATCTGTACTCGTCCTTTACGAACTAGCTGATTGATTGTTGGCAAAGATTGCTCCCTAAATTTCAAAAATCAAAAAAATTTAGCTTTTCAATATATGAAAATGTGTGACTAGAGTCAAATTATTTTTAAATTAAATTGCGTCCGTTTCTTCACTGGTTTCAACGAGCGCCTCATAATTTTCCTCTTCTTCTATTACTGCCGTAGCTGCATATTTGCGTAAACCGGTTCCCGCGGGAATCAATCTACCCATTACTACGTTTTCCTTTAATCCGCGTAAATGGTCTATTTTAGCGGCTATTGCTGCATTCGTCAAAACTTTTGTCGTCTCTTGGAATGAGGCTGCAGATATAAAGCTCTCGGTTGATAATGCCGCCGATGTAATACCTAGCAGCATATTTTCAAATGTTGCTGGCTCTGCATCACGGTACTCAACAAGCTTTTTATTCTTCCGTTTTAAATCACTATTTAATTCGCGAATTTTATTTTTTAATACGGTTTGACCATCCTTGTATTTTGAATCTCCTTTGCTGACAACAGCGTAAGAATTCATAATCCTGTCGTTCTCTTCAAAGAAATCAAAACGTCCAACCGGATCTTCTTCAAGGAACTTCGTATCGCCGGACTTGGTAACACGAACTTTCTGAAGCATCTGGCGAACTATGGCCTCGATATGCTTGTCATTAATCTTCACACCCTGCAGGCGGTAAACATCTTGTATTTCATTAACAAGATATTCTTCAACTGCCTGTGGCCCTTTTATCCGTAAAATATCATGTGGATTGATTGGTCCGTCGGTAATTTTTTCACCTACCGGTATTTCGTCACCATCCTGAACAAGAACGTGCTTGCTCATTGGTACGCTATACTGTTTTTCATCAGACCCATCAATTGCACGCACGATAATAACACGCGAGCCTTTTTTACGCTGGCCAAATTGTACAATTCCGTCAATGTCGGAAACCACTGCAGGATCCTGCGGGCTTCTTGCTTCAAACAACTCGGTTACTCTCGGCAAACCACCGGTAATATCACGGCTCTTTGAAGTTTGTTTACTTATTTTGGCTAGAATTGTTCCTGCCGGTATATCTTCACCCTCTTCAACCGATAAATAGGCTTTTGAAGGTAATGAGAATGTCTTTACTGCGCCATCAGCGGCTTCAACCAGAATACTCGGGGTAAGCGTTTTATCTTTTGGCTCTAAAACTACTTTCTGAACGTGTCCGGTCTGGTCATCGGTTAATTGCTGTATCGAAATGTTCTCGATAAGGTCAACAAACCTGATTCTACCGGCCATATCCGAAAGGATAACGTCGTTGTACGGATCGTGCGTGTACAAAGTTTGCTTTTTACCAACTTTTTTGCCTTCTTCGGCAATAATGTTAGCACCGTAAGGAAGATTGTATTTTTTTATGAGTGTATCGTCCGAATCAGCAATTTCTATAACGCCGCGACGTCCGGTAACGATTCGCTCTACAAAAGAACCGGTTTTGCGCTCAACATACGCCACACGGTTGTAGCGGACATATCCTTCAACGTTCGATTCGACTTGCGACTGTGTAGCAATACGAGAAGCCGCACCACCACCGTGGAATGTACGAAGCGTCAGCTGTGTACCGGGCTCACCGATTGACTGTGCAGCTATAACTCCCACGGCCTCGCCTACTTCGACAAGTTTACCGTTGGTAAGGTTTCTGCCATAACACTTTGCACAGACACCATGCTTCGATTCGCAGGTTAATACTGTACGGATTTTAACCGTCTCAATATTTGCCTCTTCAACTTGGCGGGCAATATCTTCCGTAATTAATCCGGCTTCTTCTAATATCAGGTTATCGCTGCGCGGATCGTAAATATCCTCGAGTGCAACACGCCCGATAATACGTTCTGCCAGCGGCTCACGTTCTTCTTCAACATCTTTGATAGCCGATATATCGACACCTTTAATGGTTCCGCAGTCAATTTCACTGATAATTAAATCCTGAGCAACGTCAACTAACCTTCTGGTAAGATAACCTGCATCCGCTGTTTTTAACGCGGTATCTGCAAGTCCCTTACGGGCACCGTGCGTGGAAATAAAGTATTCCAACACCGAAAGGCCTTCTTTAAAGTTAGCGATAATCGGGTTCTCGATGATTTCACCCGCTTGGCCAGAAAGGGTCTTTTGCGGTTTCATCATAAGGCCACGCATACCGGCCAAATGGCGTACCTGCTCCTGGCTGCCGCGCGCGCCGGAATCAACCATCATGTGGATAGAGTTGAAGCCGCCGTCTGCATCACGAAGCTTTTTCATAAGCACGTTTGCAACGTCGTTTGTGGTATGGGTCCAGGTATCAATAATAATGTTATAACGTTCGTTATCGGTAATAACACCCATCTCGTGCTGCTCGATAACATGCTCAACTTTATCATTTGCTGCTTTAATCAGATTAATTTTTTCTTCAGGGATAAGCATATCGCTAAAGCTGATAGACAAGCCGCCTGCCGTAGCATAACGGAAGCCTAATTCTTTCATATCATCAAGAAACTTAGCAGTAACTTTATTGCCGAGTTTCATAAACATGTTCCCGACAAAGCCGCCGAATGACTTTTTAACCAGTACATAATTGATGTAACCTAAATCAGGTGGTACTATCTGGTTAAAGATAACACGGCCTACGGTAGTTTCAATCATTTCACCTTTGACACGTACCTTGATACGTGCATGTAAAGCCACCACACGGTGATTATAAGCAACAATAACCTNNNNATAAGCAACAATAACCTCATCCATTGACGAGAAGACCATACCTTCACCCATTGCACCTTCACGGCGCTTGGTAAGATAATACACGCCCAACACGATATCCTGTGTAGGAACAACAATCGGGCTTCCGTTCTGTGGAGAAAGAATGTTATGGCTGCTGAGCATCAGCAAATGTGCTTCTAACTGGGCTTCGTGCGATAGTGGAATATGGACTGCCATCTGGTCACCGTCAAAATCCGCGTTAAATGCTGTACAAACCATCGGGTGTAACCGGATAGCTTTTTCATCGATAAGCACCGGCTGGAATGCCTGAATACCTAAACGGTGAAGTGTTGGCGCACGGTTTAACATAATTGGGTGCCCGTCAATAATCTTTTCGAGCATTTCCCAAATAATCGGGTCTTTTCTTTCAACAACTTTCTTGGCGCTTTTAACAGTTTTGTTATGACCGCGCTCAATCAGTTTACGGATAATGAAAGGTTTAAATAATTCAACTGCCATATCCTTTGGCAAACCGCATTGATGCAACTTTAATTCAGGACCAACAACAATAACCGAACGACCTGAATAATCAACTCGTTTACCAAGCAAGTTTTGGCGGAAACGGCCTTGTTTACCTTTAAGTATATCACTTAACGATTTTAACGGACGGTTGCTATCGCTGCGGACAGCACTTCCTCTTCTCGAGTTGTCAAATAATGCATCAACTGCTTCCTGAAGCATACGTTTCTCGTTACGTAAAATTACTTCCGGAGCTTTAATATCTATCATTCTGCGCAGACGGTTATTACGGATAATAACTCTTCTGTACAAATCATTCAAATCGCTGGTTGCAAACCTGCCGCCTTCAAGGGGAACTAAAGGGCGCAGTTCCGGTGGTATAACCGGGATATAACCTAATACCATCCATTCAGGTTTGTTAATTGACTTGCCTTCTTTTTCACGGAAAGCTTCAATTACTTTTAACCTTTTCAGAATTTCGTCCCTCTTTTGCTGCGAGGTCTCAATCTTGAACTGTTCATGCAATTCCACGAACAATTCTTCGATTTTGGATTGTTTTAATAATTCTTTAATCGCGTCACCGCCGATTTTTGCATAAAACTTGTTCGGGTCGGTATCTGCCAATTTTTCATTACCAGCGGGTAATGAACTAATAATTTCGAAATACTGCTCTTCTGTGATTAAATCTTTTCTCCGTAGGCCAGTTGGTCCGGGATTAAGTACCACATAGGATTCATAATAAATTATCTTCTCTAATTCTTTAGAACTAAAACCAAGCAAATTACCAATTTTAGAAGGTAGTGACTTAAAGAACCAAATATGAACAACAGGAACTGCAAGGGCAATATGCCCCATACGCTCACGGCGCACACTTTTTTGTGTTACTTCAACATTACACCTGTCACAGATAATGCCTTTGTAACGGATTCTTTTATATTTTCCGCAATAACATTCCCAATCCCGTGTAGGGCCAAAAATCTTTTCGCAGAACAGGCCATCGCGCTCCGGCCTGTAAGACCGGTAGTTAATGGTTTCAGGTTTAGTCACCTCTCCATGAGAACGGGCAAGTATATCATCGGGGCTTGCCAGAGTAATGGTTATCTGGTGTACATCTTTAATTATGTGTTCTGGGGTTCTATTTATCATATATAATAAACTCCTGCATACTTAATTATTGTTGTTTAACGCTATTCTATTTTGAAATCGAGTCCAAGTCCTTGGAGCTCTTTCACTAATACGTTAAACGCTTCCGGAACATTCGGCTCCTGCACGTTCTGTCCTTTTACGATTGACTCGTAAACTTTGGAACGACCGGGGACGTCATCACTCTTTACCGTCAGGATTTCCTGAAGAATATGAGAAGCACCGTAGGCTTCTAAAGCCCAAACTTCCATTTCTCCAAATCTTTGACCGCCAAATTGCGCTTTTCCACCCAACGGCTGCTGGGTAATTAACGAGTATGGACCGGTTGAACGGGCATGAATCTTATCATCAACCAAGTGGCCAAGTTTCATCATGTAAATGTAACCGCATGTTACCGTCTGATGGAATTTTTCACCGGTACGTCCGTTGATAAGCTCAGTTTTACAGCCGGGATTAATACCGGCATCTTCAAGATATTTATCAACATCCGAAGTTTTTGCACCATCAAATACCGGGGTCGCGAATTTGGCACCAATTCGCTTACCTACCCAGCCTAAAGCAGTTTCGTACAACTGTCCAAGGTTCATTCGGGAAGGTACGCCAAGCGGATTAAGAATGATATCCAGCGGGGTGCCATCGGCCAAGTGCGGCATGTCTTCAATAGGTACTACCTTCGAAACCACACCCTTTTAGCAACATATACTTTTGCTAATTGCACAATACCAGGAGGTAATTCATCACCGCTCTGTATTTTTAATTTTTCACGTTTGTAATTTTCTTCAACATCAGTATCAAAACTGAAATAATTACGGTACAAGGTCTTTATCAGACCATTAAGTTTCTTCGATTCAAACCAGTCCTGCGTGTAATCAAGTTTCCCAACATCATCAATATCGGCAAATGATTTATCTTTTATCGCGACACCGCTGCGAATTTTGATGGAGCCATCCTGATCGCGGATACCGGTAGTTGTCTGTCCGTTACAAAGGGCAGTCAATTTTTCCAGTAAACTTTGGTACAGTTCTTCTTTATGCCTGCGGTAATCGTTTTCAACATTCTCTAACTGGCGTTTTTCCTGTTTTTTAGCTTCAGCATCTTTTTTCTTGCGGCTAAAAAGACGGGTTTTAATAACAGTACCACGTAAACCCGGAGTGGCACGTAACGATGCATCTTTTACATCGCCAGCCTTTTCACCAAATATCGCGCGTAACAGTTTCTCTTCCGGTGTTGGGTCAGTTTCGCCCTTGGGGGTAATTTTACCGATAAGGATGTCACCTTCACGGACTTCAGCACCCACGCGGACAATTCCGTAGTCGTCAAGGTTCTTTACTGCCTCATCACTAACGTTTGGAATTTCACGGGTTAGTTCTTCCTCACCACGCTTGGTTTCACGCACCTGCAATTCAAATTCTTCAATATGGATTGAGGTAAATACATCCTCGGCAACCAATCTTTCACTCAGGATGATAGCATCTTCGAAGTTATAACCTCTCCAAGGCATAAATGCCACGAAAACGTTTCTTCCAAGAGCAAGTTCACCGCCATCGGTTGCAAAACCATCGGCAATTACATCGCCTGCTTTTACCCGGTCACCAACTTTTACAATTGGTTTCTGGTTAATACAGGTTTCCTGGTTTGTACCATTGAATTTGATTAAACGGTAGCTGACCTTTTTAACTTCCAGAAAACTGGTTAGTACTTCCGGAGAGTCTGCTTTAATATCATAATTGATAACAATTTTATCTGCATCAACATAATGGACAACTCCATCGCCTTCGGAGCAAACTACTGCACGCGAGTCACGGGCTACACGGCCTTCAAGACCGGTACCAACAAGCGGAGCCTCTGGCCGTACCAATGGTACTGCCTGGCGCTGCATGTTTGAACCCATGAGTGCACGGTTAGCATCATCATGCTCAAGGAAAGGAATCAAGGCTGCTGCAGCGCTGACAATTTGTGCCGGTGCTACATCCATGTATTGTACATGGCTGGGAACAACAATAGGGAACTCACCACGGAACCGTGATTTTACCCTTTCGTTAACAAATGCACCTTTTTCTGTAAGCGGCTCGTTTGCCTGTCCAATCGTGTACATATCTTCCTGCTCAGCAGTTAGATGTACCACTTCGTCAGTCACCTTGCCATGGTCAACAACACGATAGGGGGTTTCAATAAATCCATACCGGTTTACTTTAGCGTAAATTGTTAAAGACGAGATAAGACCGATATTCGGACCTTCCGGTGTTTCAATCGGGCATAAACGGCCATAATGGGTGTAATGAACGTCACGTACCTCAAATCCTGCTCTGTCTCTTGTAAGACCACCTGGTCCAAGGGCAGACATCCTTCTCTTGTGGGTTAACTCCGACAGAGGGTTCGTCTGATCCATAAACTGTGACAGCTGGTTTGTTCCGAAAAACTGATTGATAACACTGGTAATTGTACGGGCATTAACCAATTCTTGCGGAGTAAAGTTTTCACTATCGCGGATATTCATCCGCTCTTTTATAGTGCGGGACATACGGGCTATACCGACATTAAACTGTAGCTGCAATTGCTCGCCGACGGTTTTAACTCTTCTGTTGCCCAAATGGTCAATATCATCATAAGCCTCTGTTCCGTCTTTCAAACGGGTCAGGTGGTTGATGATTTCGATAATATCTTCTTTTGTCAGGATAGTTGTTGTCTCAGGAATATCAAGTTTTAACTTGTTATTCATCCTGTGGCGGCCAACTTCTCCTAAATCATAACGTTTGTCGTTAAAAAACATTTTATCTAACAAAGCGGTAGCAGCTTCTGAATCCGGTGGCTCACCTGTACGGAGCTGGCGATAGATGTAATAGAGAGCTTCATCCTTAGTATGGGTGGTATCCTTATCCAGAGTATTAAGGATAAGATTCTGTTCCAGAGTAATGTCGTCCCTGATAACTTTAATGCTCTCAACTTCTGACTCGGCAATAC
>JACPGF010000120.1 GCA_016182615.1 Ignavibacteriales bacterium | reverse complement strand
TGTAGCGTTGTATCCACTCTTTATCTTTTGCGTCCATTTTTACTCTCTTTTTTTACCCCAATTTAATCCCTTTCTCCTTTTTCTTAAAATTTCATTGCCACCGATTCTGGACTTGTACCTGGTAAAGGCTCATTACGCTGTAGGAGGATATATCACAAAACAATTCTTGTAATACGATTATATACTGTTTTATCCAAATTCACTATAATAATCTATCCAGATTTACCCCTACGGGGCAACACCGTTTTGGGGCGAATACTTTTTCTACAAACGGAAAACCCCTCCGGGGTTCAATAAAAAACATAAACGATGTGGAATATTCCAAAATTTCAGTACCATTTAACTGGCTGCTCATAAAGCCCCAGCAGGGCTTACTGTTTGTAGAAAACGCATGATCCCAAGGAACCCGCGCACCGTAGGTGTGCACCTTTTGCACATTTAAAATTGTTTTGTTTCTCGGATAAAATATTTCATTGTCGATTCTAAGTCTACCTGACGAAGCAACACATTGGGGTGGTATGCTTTCTATACAATCACAATGCCTTTTGCAAAGAAAAAGAAATGCCGATGGGCATGGGAGTTCGGAACAAAATAGATTCGTGCTTGCACTACCATACTAAAAATGGAGGAATACGAATTTATTTCCCCCCATTTATTGAGATGTTACGAAATGGAGTTAAAATATTTGAACAAATTGAAGGTTCCCCTACTAAAACAGATACCTCAATACTGCCTGCTGAACATCTCAGAGAATTACCTTCCTGCTTTGTTATCTTGCACCTTCTACTTACACTGTATATAGTAATTGTAAATGGATTTTTCATGGATCCCCAAGATACCCGATGGGATCAGCGAAATATTAATTTAAATAAAGCAGTACATCTTCTTCAGGAAAGTATTAAAACGCCTGAGCCTGAAATAGTTGTCAAAGCAGGTATTATTCAATTCTTTGAGATGAGTTTCGAGTTAGCCTGGAAAACACTTAGAGATTATCTTGAAGAACAAGGATTTACTGAAGTGGCAACACCGAGAAGTGCAATAAAAAAGGCATTTGAAGTTGGGCTAATCACCGATGGGCATATCTGGATGCAGGCTCTGGAAGACCGGAACCTTGCTCTGCACACCTATGATGAACATAAGGCAACGGAAATGGTTTCACTCATAAGAAACAAATATGTTCCAATTCTTCAATCACTTATTGTAACACTAAACTTGAAACGGTAATGCAATTCGGACTAACTGCATCAGACGTTGATACTATCTGTCAAATTCTGGAAAGATACTCACCCATAAAAACTGCTAAAATATTCGGGAGCAGGGCTAAGGGAACGTATAAAAACGGGAGTGATGTAGATATTGCTTTGGAAGGAGTTAAAATCCCTCCCGATATTGTCCGGGAAATCAGTCTCATTCTCAATGAGGAAGCATTAATGCCTTATCATTTTGATGTTGTCGATTTTGAAATGATTCAAAGCTTGCAATTGAAAGAACATATAGAGCGGGTGGGCATTGTTTTCTATAATTCCCGGGAGTATTCATAACAAATTTCAAATGCTGATAGGTCTAAGCTTTTAACCACCGAGAACCTCACTGCAGACGAAAGTATTATCAATTCACTAAATTTTAACGGAAGTTTAACTTGAGAGTTTCGGTGAAATGAGAGACAATTAGTATCTTGTATTAATGAAACTGACAAAAAATAAAATAAACCGGGACATACTTCGAATTGCATTCCCCGCCATTGCAGGATTGTCCACGCAGGTTATACTTTCAATAGTTGATGCCGCTATGGTAGGCAGGCTGAATAATGCCGATTATGCCCTTGCCGCTATGGGGTTAAGTGTATTAGCTACCTGGGCCATAGTCAGTTTTTTTTCAAGTTTAGCAACCGGAACACACGTTATTATTGCCCGCAGGTATGGCGAGGGAAACTATGCCGCATGCAGCCGGGCTTTGTATAATTCATTTGTTATTGGTATTGTTCTTGGCGTTATTGTCTGTTTACTTGGAATGTATTATTCGCATCCCATGGCTCAGTTTATTGCTAAGGATTACCAAGTAGGCCACCTTGCCGGTGAGTTTATTTTTTACCGTTTTATCGGTCTTCCTTTTTTTCTGATTACCGTTTCTTTTAGGGGATTTTTCTTTGGTATAGGGCATGCGCGAATTTTCATTATCTCGGGTATTATCGTTAATGTGCTCAATATTTTCTTCAATTACGTTTTCATTTTCGGTAAATTCGGATTTCCGCAGATGGGTGTCGCTGGATCCGGCCTCGGCTCATCACTTGCAACAATATGTGATTCAATCTATTACGTTATTGTGGCAATGATGCCCGCCTACAGGAAAAAATTCAACTTCGTCCAAAATTTTAAGATTTCTAAAGAAGTTATAACTTCGATATTCAGAATATCTTTGCCGGTTTCATTTCAAAATATATTTATTCTTCTCGGTTTTTTAATTTTTGTCGCCATCACCGGCTTGTTAGGAACCCCTGAGCAGGCTGCGACACAGGCAATTATCAGCACACTGTTTGCTTCATTCCTACCCTGTTACGGTTTTGGGATAGCCGTGCAGACGCTTATGGGAAATGCGATTGGAAAAGGGCATGGGGAGGAGGCCCGCTTCTACGGGTATCAGACAGCAAAACTGGCGACCATCTATACCGTAAGTTTAAGTTTTCTGTATATCTTAATTCCCCAGCACCTGCTCTGGCTGATAACCGAAGATCAGCGGATTATCAATATTGCAAAACTGCCCATGCAGGTTGCCGGTTTTGCCCAAATTTTTTATGGAATTGGGATTGTGTTAGCTAACGGCCTGCAGACCGCGGGGAAAACAACTTTCGTGATGTTGGCCGAGGTGATAACTAATCTGTTTATTCTTGTTCCGGTAGCCTATTTTGTCGGAGTTGTCATGCAGCACGGCATTGTAGGGGCTTGGTTTGCCATGCCCCTGTATATTATTGTT
>JACPGF010000119.1 GCA_016182615.1 Ignavibacteriales bacterium | reverse complement strand
TAAACCACTGCAACTATCCATGCACCAAGCCCAAAGAAAAAGAGAATGAAACCGGGGTTGCTCAGCTCAACTAGCAAAAGTATGAGGCCGATAAAAAACCATACAACAACCGGTGAAAATAATAATGATGATTCCATACGTTAGCTCACTTGATATAAATTGTTTTAATGTTGACAAATTCTCTTATTCCGGGGTATGAAAGTTCACGGCCATAACCTGATTCATTAATCCCCCCGAAGGGTAAGCGGGGGTCTGACTTTACGAAGGAATTGACGAAGCAACTCCCCGCGTTTATCATTTCTTTCGCGATAATTTCACCACGTTCAATATCCCTAGTAAACACGGCGGCACCTAGGCCAAATACGGATTTGTTTGCCAGCTCTACCGCGTGCGCCTCATTTTCCGCTTTAATTACGGGTGCAACCGGTCCAAATAACTCTTCATTAAATGCTGTCATCGTGTCTTCTACATCTACAAGAACTGTGGGAGGATAATAAGCCCCGGTTACACCTAAGATATCACCGCCAACTTTTACTTTTGCCCCTTCTTTAATTGTTTTAATAGTTTGCATGTGCAGTTCATCGCGCAAATCAACACGGGCTTGCGGACCGAGATAATTTGCCGGATCCATGGGATTCCCCATTTTCTTACTCTTCATGCAAGCTGCAAAAAGATGGACGAATTCATCATATATGTTCTTGTGGACGATAAACCGTTTGGCTGCAATGCAACTCTGTCCGCCGTTTATCAGGCGCGCGGTAGCGCATGTATCTGCCGCTGCTTCAATATCGGCATCTTCCAGTATTATATATGGGTCACTGCCGCCAAGCTCAAGCACACATTTTTTAAGATAGCGCCCTGCCGCGGCAGCCACGGAAATACCCGCGTTGCTGCTGCCAGTTAGTGACACGGCTTTGATGTAAGGATGTGCTATTATTTCAGCAACTTGCTTTCCCGGTACCAGTATTGTCCTGAAAACATCCTCTGGAAATCCTGCCTCGCGGAAAATATTTTCGATTGCCAGCGCACAGCCACAAACATTGGACGCATGCTTCAGTACCGCGGTATTGCCTGCCATTAACGTGGGTGCAGCGAATCTGAACACCTGCCAGAAGGGAAAATTCCAAGGCATTACTGCAAGTATAATCCCAAGCGGCTGAAATGCAATATAACTTTTTACCGCATCGGTGGTAACAATTTCATCTTCTAGAAATGCCGGTCCATTTTCAGCATAATATCTGCATACCCATGCACATTTTTCAATTTCAGCCCGGGATTGTAATATCGGCTTACCCATCTCAAGCGCCATGAGCGGGGCGTATGTATCAATTTTATCAAGCAAAATAGCAGATACTTTCTGCAGCAGGGCGCTCCGTTCGTGTTTATTTGTCCGCGAGTATGATGTAAAGCATTGCCGGGAAGCATTAAGAATACGCGCAACATCCAATGAGGTATGCTCGGTATAAGATTGTATTAGTTCGTTATTATGAGGGTTAACCGATTGTAACATGAAAAATCTTTCATATCGTTTCCTAAAATATACGGTAAAAACAGCTAATACAAATACTTTTAGAAATTAGAAAAATAGGTGAAAAGACAAGTACACTGCGATTTTATAATTATGTTTAAATGTTAGAACTGATAGCACGCGTTAGGGTTGTCTGATTATTTGTCTATTTACTTGCTAATTATCGCTTACCTTAAAACTACAAGGTAATTGTTTGCAACATGCAATTCAAGCCGAACCATATTTCACCAACTATAAGCTACACAAGGCATATGGACTATGTGGACAAGTATGTTGATAAGTATGTGGGAGCGATATTTTAAGTATTGCTCGTTAACAATTTCTTAACACTATGTTTGCAA
Source organism: Ignavibacteriales bacterium (assembly GCA_016182615.1). Lineage (GTDB taxonomy): Bacteria > Bacteroidota > Ignavibacteria > Ignavibacteriales > Ignavibacteriaceae > JACPGF01. The sequence continues at coordinate 3,292 of JACPGF010000119.1, read as the reverse complement.
TAGCTTATCACTCCCGTAACAATTTGGTAATATTCAGAGGCTAACTTGGGGTATAAAATAAAACGAATAGGTTCATGAAAAACAAATTTTTACTACTTCTCATAATTGTTATTTCCTCTTTCAATACTCATGCACAAAACTTGGGCAGCATTAGTGGGAAAGTGATAGATCAAAATACCGGCGAAATCCTTATTGGTGCCAGTCTGCAACTGGTTGGTACAACCAATGGTGCAACTACTGATATTGAAGGCCGTTTTACCATAAGAAAAGTGAATCCGGGTACATATAAATTAAAGGCTTCATTTGTATCATACGACAGTTCAATTCTCGATTCGGTACAGGTGAATGCAAATGAAGTGACGATTATCGATATTTCACTCGCCGCAAAATCATTACAATTAGAACAAGTGGTTATTACCAGTGAGTCTGTAAAAAACTTTGAAGCTGCTTTATTAAATCAGCAAAAAAAATCAATTTCTATTAATGATGGGTTGAGTGCCGAACAAATGAAGCGCTCGACTGATGCTAACATGGCGGATGCCATGCGCCGTATCCCGGGGGTCACCCTCAGCGAAGGAAAATTTATTAATCTCCGCGGGTTAAGCGAACGGTATAGTTCAGCAATGTTTAATAATGCCGCGTTAGCAAGCACGGAACCTGAAAAACGGTCTTTCGCATTCGATTTAATTCCTTCATCTCTTATTGATAACACGATAGTTACTAAATCCTACTCAGCTGAAAACCCTGCTGATTTCGGCAGTGGGCTTATTAGTCTTAATACTATTGATTTTCCCAGTAAACGGCTCTTTAGTATTTCATTCGGCTCTTCCTTCGTAGATGGTGTTACATCGAGAAATATCCTTACTTATAATGGCGGTAAAAAAGATTTCATAGGTATTGATGATGGGACAAGAGCCTTGCCAGCGGATTTCCCAACGGATCTTGAAAATGATGACCAGACACAAATTTTTATTGATGCTAAAAAACTATCCAATAATTGGAAAACTATTAGTGCGAAAGCCCCGGTAAATCAATCTTACGGTATTGCCTTCGGTGATAAGTTTATGCTGCTTGATCAGGAATTGGGACTTATTCTTTCTTTTAATTATAAAAAGAATACGAATAGTGCCGAAGTAACCCGTAAAGAACTTATGAAAGAAATAAATGCTGATGGACGGTATGCTGAAAGGTTCTCTTTTAGTGGTACGCAGTATTCAGAAAGTGTTTTATGGGGTGGCTTAGCCAATTTAAGCTATAAATTTGATGACTTTCACAAGCTAAGCCTAAAAAACTCTTACACGGTTAATGCAGATGATGAAGTAGTTAATATGATTGGTCAGCAGAATGATCAATCCAGTTACCGCCAGAATATCGGGTTACGGTATATTTCGCGCACACTGTTAGCCAACCAATTAACCGGCGATTTATACTTCCCCGAGATCAACGGCGCACAGTTGCAATATCAGCTTTCATTTTCCGAATCGAACCGCTCTGAACCTGATTACAGACGGTATGCTTATGAGTTGGATACTGAAACAAATCAGCCCTTGTATATGATTCTCGGACCCGAAGTGAGCCCGCAGCTTGCCGGACGTTATTACTCCGATCTCTATGAAAAGAGTAAAAGTTCATCGATTAATATAAAGGTTCCAGTGGGCATCGTCAAGCTGAAGTTTGGTTTTTCATACACGGAAAAGAAAAGAAATTTCGACTCACGCCTGATCGGAATTGTTTCACAGTCGCAAACCAAAGAGTCAATAAAAAAATATGCGATTGATTCTATCTTCGCCGAGAAAAATTTCCGATCTACTTTTGGGTTTAGCCTTGAAGAATACAATAACGGAACGAATGTGTATACTGCCAGTGAACTAGTCCGGGCTGGTTATATCGTTACAGAAACTCCAGTTTCGGTTTATGGAAATGAATTCGTGGTTTCGCTGGGGATGCGCATGGAATCCTTGAACTCGCTCCTTTCAAGTTTTTTGCAGGATCATAAAGATATTGCATTCAACATTGCCCGGGATGAGATCAAGTTTTTCCCATCTGCAACCATTGCATACCGTATTAATGAAAAATCAAATTTCAAAACATCTTATAGCAGAACAATTAACCGGCCGGAGTTTCGTGAGACGGCACCATTTACCTACTATGATTTTCAGAACCAGATAAGTACAAAAGGGGATACGACTGTAGGCCCGGCAAGTATTTCACATGTCGATTTGCGGTATGAAATTTTTCCGCGACCGGAAGAGTTGTTCTCTGTTAGTATTTTTTACAAAGAAATTAAAAATGCCATTGAAGCAACAATTATTGCCGGATCGAACGCGATGCGGTCATTTAAAAACGCACCTTTAGCAAAAAATGTTGGGTTTGAAGTTGAAGGCCGGTTTAAACTTGATCACATTTCGAATATGCTCTCAGATGTATCTGTGGTGGCAAATTATTCACGTATTAAGTCAGAAATTCATGAGAGCCGGGTTGATGATAACGGCCTAAAAAAACCATTCCTCCGGTCGCTTCAGGGTCAGGCACCATATATTGTTAATCTCTCACTCATTTATCACAATACGGAATTCGGCTCAAATATTGCTCTTTCATTTTACCAATCGGGAAGAAGAATTATCGAAACAGCCGATCCGGAAGACCAAAGAAGTATTAGTGATATATATGAAGAGCCGCGCCCATTGCTTGACTTTGTAGCAAGCCAGATGTTTATGGACTTATTCGAATTAAAGCTAAGTATTAAAGATATTCTCGTCGAAGATCAAAAACTTACTATGCTTGATTACACTCTTAGACGCACATCAAAGCATGCACAGTATAGTTTAGGTATAAATTTTAAGCTCTAAAGAAAAAAATAACAGGTTACTTAATTATTAACATTCAGAAAGGAAACAGATGAAAAAGCTACTTACAATCATGCTGCTGTTCAGTGCAATGGTTTTTGCACAATTAACACCAGTAGATAGTACATTATCGGGTCACATTTCGGCTGACCGGGTTTTATCAGCGAGCAAAAAGTATTTAATAAGCGGTTTCGTTTATGTCGATTCAACGTATAAATTAACAATTCCTGCCGGTACAGTATTGTTCGGTGAAAAATCCACAAAAGGATGCCTTATTGTAAAAAGAGGCGCGAAAATTATCGCGCAAGGCACAGCTACTAAACCCATCGTTTTCACCAGTCAGCAGCCTGCAGGTTTACGCCAGTCTGGTGACTGGGGTGGTATTATTATCTGCGGCAGCGCACCAAATAACCAGAGCACCAATGTTGTAATTGAAGGCGGCCCTG
>JACPGF010000136.1 GCA_016182615.1 Ignavibacteriales bacterium | reverse complement strand
TGCTGTACTCATCAAGCGCCAGGCCTGTAACATATTCTACAATCTCTGGTTCAGTCAGCATATTCACCAGAGAACTTAAGCCTACGTCCTGATCCGTATCGTTAAGGGTAAATAGCTCCTGAACGATAGTCCTGTGGCGTTCATCCTGCACCTCATCAATATCAATATGCCGTTGCACATACGAGATGATTTCAGGCTCACCCTCGAGAAGTGTTTTAATAAGGTAAATTTCAAACTGATTCCTGCGCTTAGCCGCGGGCTTTGCTTCTTTTACCTGTTCCCGGTTAAACTCTCTTGCATGTTCCGGAGCCGATTCGGTTTTCCGTAAAACAATTTGCAGTTCGTCCTGCAGCAGCCGCTCACTTAATTTAAACCGTTCAGCGAGCATGGAGATAAGCCGCGACTGTTTAATCTCGTCATCAATCAGCGCTAAGGGGCGCAGCAGTTCACGTATAACTCCCGCACTTTGCATCGGGTCTTTCAGGCTGCCGTTGTCCTCGTAATACTTTGCCTGATACTCCAGGAAGTTAACCGCGCTCTGCATCTGATGCAGGAAATCATCTTTGGAATGCGCGTTGATATAAGAATCGGGGTCTTCACCTGCAGGCAGCGAGGCAATTTTTATGTTCAGTGATTTCTTAAGCAAAATCTCAACACTGCGTACCGAGGCTTTGACTCCTGCCGTGTCCGAGTCGAACAGTAAAATAACATCCTTGGTATAGCGTGAAAGCAGCAGTGCCTGCCCGTCGGTAAGAGCAGTGCCCGAAACCGCGATAACATTTTTTATACCGTTCTGGTTAAGGGAGATTAAATCCATGTATCCTTCAACTACCAGCGCATGGCCGCTCCGGCGGATTTCCTCCTTGCCATGCGAAAGGCCGTACAGCACTTTTGATTTTGAATAGATGACAGATTCAGGGGAATTGACGTACTTGCCGGTATTCTCCGCTTTTTCAAGGATACGGCCTGCAAAGGCAACAACTCTGCCGTTGGTAGAGAAAATGGGGAAAATAATCCGCCCCGCGAAGCGGTCGTAATAACTGCCGTAATCGTTTTTTCCGATAAGACCTATTTTAAGTGCCTTTTCTACGGCTCCCGGTTTTCTCAGCAAATAGTTATACAAGAACAGCCTGTCAGAAGGGGCATACCCGAGCCGGAAACTTCTTTCAGGTTACGTTTTGTTAAATACTCAAGCGCATGCTTATTTGCCGTGTTTTCAAAAAGTTCAGTCGAGAACAGGGTGCACACTTCTTCGTTCAGGTCAAGCAGTTCATCAAGCTCGGATGTTTCTTTTTCATCGGCTTTTTCTTCATAGCGGATCTGTATGCCAAGAGGAGCTGCAAGTTCCTGTATCGCTTCAACGTATGAGATGCGTTTATATTCCATCAGGAATTTAAACACGTTTCCGCCTGCATGGCAGCCGAAGCAGTGGAATATTTGTTTATCCTCGTTTACTGAAAACGACGGTGTCTTTTCGGAATGGAACGGACAAACGCCCCAATGGTTTTTACCTTTTGCGCGAAGGGTAACGTACTGCCCGACAACATCGATGATGTTGGAGCCGTGAAGTACTTGTTGTATGGTCGACTCGGGTATTCGCATGTAAAGGTATTTTACTGAAGTTAATGAAACAAGGTTCTTAATATAACAATTATTCGGTAAGCATGTAAATCATTCTCACCATGGATAGCCCGGCATTTTGGAGGATGCAGACAGGTTTGGAGTCTAAATCCAGAGGGAAATCTAATTAATAGAATTTGCAAAGTTCATATTTAGCGGGATGCTATAACGTGGCGATAGTTCATCACTTCAAAGCAGGACCAGAAGTCAAGACCTCTCGACCGATTTCAAATTACACTTTATACTTCCGGAAATGTGCTTGTGCAAGCAACTGTTTTCATTGCTAAAATAGGAACACCATTTTTGTTGAGTACCGGCCTCGTCAATTATCATTGTAAGAGTTTCCGGTGTATTGTTAACCTCTACAAAGTCAACTGCAAATATGCGAAGCATGAAAATAACGTCTAAAAACTTCCAGCGTTTGTTTTGTTGTTGGATAATTACTTCATGCACTGCCGGTATTCCGGTCAATAGTGAATTGAACATGATTGCTCTTTATCAGCAAACCATCAAAAAAGTGTGCGGTATTCTATTTCAGTTTTGGTAATCCATCCCTGACCAGCACCGCGGTTTTTTCCATACCGTAATCTCCATCTCCGTAAACATGCATGTATTCCGGTAAGAGAAATTCCGTAACGGTTTTCTGCTTATCGGCAACATGGTAAAATCCTGCTTTTTCGTACGCTCTTATTGCCTGCCTATTCGCTTCGGATGGTCTGATAAGACAGCGTGTAACATGCAGATCGTTTTCGAGTTGCTCCATACCTTTTATAATCGCCTCGGTACCCCAGCCATTACCGCAAAATTCTTTTTTACTCAACCAGATGTCAAGCTCGGCAAAGCCAGGTTTTAAGTGAAACATAGTATAACAGACGCAGCCTATTTCAATTCCGTCCTGAAGAATTATAAGTACAGCGCCTTTCTGTTTATATTCGGGTAAATAATAAAAGGCTGCAAAATCCGCATCAAACTGTGCCCAAGACGGTACCGGATTTTCCGGAAAGTGCGGCGCACCCATGTGCATAGGGGTCGTGTCAGATAAACACAGCCACTGATAAGTTTTAACTTTTTCATCAAGCCGCGCAGGTCTTAAGGTAATCATAATCATTCCATTGTTAAAATTTAAATAGTTTTTAAGAATTGGATATAATCCAGCACCGAATCTTATTTGATTTGATTATCTGACAGCTGCTTCATTAACCGCTCCAAAGGATAGAGTGATACATTTTCGTTGTTCCGGCTGCCAGTATAATTGAAGGGATTATCAAGATCGGCAATAAGCAGCAGTAGAAATATTATTAGAAAAGAGATTAGCGAAATAAAAAAGAAAGTTTCGTAAAATGGATCCGGTTTCGCGAAAATAAGCGCGATGCAAAGGAGAGTTGTTGATATCGAGGCTATCATATAGCCTGAGGAAATAAAATCAGTATCACGGATAGTGTCGGTTCTGATGATAATGCGTTTGAGGTTTGTGATTTCATTTTTTAACCGGATAACATGGTTTACTTGAATGGCGGGTTCCAGATCATTTACGTGTTCATTTAATTCGTCAAGTTTTTCAAGCAAGGCTTGGGTTTTAAATTTTTTATCGAACCAGTTAAATAACAAATCAAGGATGTCGACAGCTTTTTTTAGTGATATTGCCGAGTGACCGGGCATGATGGCTTTTTTCTTGAAATAGGCTAAATCGAATATAATCGCGGAAAGTATTGTAGCCATTTCCCCGGGAATTTTTTCGCTTTCTTTATAGTCTGTCAGCACTCCGCTTAATAAAAAACCCATCAAGAAAACATTCGCAGCTATAATTCCTGAAAAGAACGTAGTGATGGAAATAAACTCAATCTGAAAACTGTGAAGGATAAGTTTGATGATAATAATAAAAATTACGAATGAAAGCGTTTTAAGAAATAGTTTTCCGCTGCTTCCTTTAAAAGACATAATTAACTCCTAATCATTTTTATTTCGCTGGCAAAATCTTTGTTGTTTTCCGTGAACATTGGAAATCCATATGACAAAAATAGGCACCGGAAGATAAATGTTCACCATCTATTTTTACAGAATATAGGACGGCAAACTGTTCCGTATTAACAAGCTGTTTTACAAAATTTTCAGAAGTCTCGTAAAGGGCAATACGTACTATGCCGCTTTCAGCGAGCAGGTAACGGCGACTTTCCGCAGTGCCGCAGGATTAGGTTAGACAGGGACTAAACTACATACGGCAAGTTTTGATAACCACTCGTCTTTCATAATGGATACTGATGAAGCAAAATGATAAGCAGGGTAGCCAGAGTAATGGAACGGATCATGAAAAACAGGAAAAATGTTGAAAGTGTGATAAAGAAATAAACGTGATTTGTAAAAACAGTTTGTACAAAGCCTGTACGACTTAATAAAAACCAGATTAACACAGTTTTAGGAATTGTACAATTCTGTCATGAACAAGCGGTGCCCATGGATTATACAACCAAAAGGCATGCAGAGAATTTTCCAATTTGTAATTCTGAAGCTGCTAATTTTAATTAGACACCTAATCTTGACTTCATTTCACATGAGCAAGGTAGTTACCAACAGATTACGTTTGGTTTATATATTTTTATCATAATAGGGCAGCAGTTTCCCTATGTTAGGCTATTTTCTCCAACTTTTCATTTTATCATACATTTTTAATCGTTAGTTTTGTTCTACAAGCAAAACACTTTTACAGGGGTTGTTTTAGGAGCTGGTTGCTATTAAGGAATTGTAAATCCATTTATAAATCAAATATGAAAAATTTAATTTTGTCGTTTCTTTTTCTCATGCAAACTTACAATTTGTGTCAGCAAAAATCATCATTTTTTATAAATGTTAATATTGCTGTCTACAGAAAAGCCGATATGTTTTCTTCGAGTGGCAGTGAAACTGTAGCCGGAACTGTTTCAAATTTCAGATCTCTCTCTGTAAGTTTGCAAATGGGATATCATTCCGGGAGCCTATCAACAAACATCACATTGCATTTTAACCGGGATTTAGCGTATGATTTATGCGTTATTGGTAAAATCTCTGGGGAAATCGATTGGCTTCTGGGTTTACACTATTGGAAAGCAGGTTC
>JACPGF010000135.1:5488-14554 GCA_016182615.1 Ignavibacteriales bacterium | reverse complement strand
TTTTTCCTCGTACTTTTGTCTGGAGTAGGCAGGATTAACTTGATTTCCTTGAAGCAAATCACCGGTACCGGTGGTCAGTTTATTTATCGCATCAAACGTAGTCTGAGCCTGCCGTAAAGTTGTTTTCAAATCTTCCAGAATAACGGTAATATCACCGGTCCGGTTATTCATGTATCCCATAAAATACTCGAACTTGGGTAAAAGTGTGTTAAACCCTGCTATTGTCTGCCTTATAGGATTGATTAGTTTCTCCCCTGTCGGATCGATTAACCGTAAACCAAGACTGTCCGGGTTTTGATATGCCGTTAATAATGAGTCAGCCCGCAAAATAGTTTGTTTTATCATTTGATCGGTTTTTTTCAGTTCTCCGGTAAGATCGGCAGTATTATTCAAAATTTTGAACAACGGGCCTTTATTCGGAATATTCTCATCAATCAGTGCCCCGGTAATATAATTTAACCGCTCCGAAATTTCCTTCACGTCCTCAGATACGGTAATAAAGTTATTTAATGCTTTGAATATTGCACCCTTGTTCTGTAATGTATCGGCTGTTAAGCCTTCGGTAAATGTTTGTAAATTCGCTAGCAACGTGCTTAAAGGATCGCCTGACTGTTTAACTTTTTTAAGCAGCAGGAGCCTTTGCCCTTCAGGCACATCAATTGCAGGAATAATAGAGCCCTCCGGCAAAGGTACATTATTATCTAACCCTTGAAGAAATTCAAGACTGCTGGCATTGGTAACCGGATTTAACCCCTTCCAGAGCGCAGAATTGTAAACAATTTTTTCTTTGTACTCGGTAAATATTTCAAGAGTTGCTTCAATGTAGTTCTGCTCAGTCAGATGAAACTCTTTAATTGTTCCAATTTTGAACCCTTTGAAATAAATCGGGGTTGATGGGCCTAATCCATTTGCATCAGCAAGCTTTGCTTTATACACAATTTTCTTTTCAAAGAATTTTTTACTGATGACTATAAACGTGATAGCAGAAATAAGCAGTAAAAAAGCCGCCACAAGGAAAACTGATACAAACCGTTCAGTGTATTTCATTTTAAGTTTCATTGATACCTACTTCTAAATATTCTCTGATAATTTGCTGGGTTTGTGGTCCGCCCGATATAATGAGCTCCTCCCAACTGCCTTCCTGAATTAATGCTCCCTCATAAAAAACAGCATTATTGTCCGATATTTCAAACAGACTGTCTGCCGTGGATACAAAAATCTGCAGTACGTCCGGCAACTTCTGCAGTTCCATGATGTATAGCAACACGAGTTTCTTGTACCGCAATTCCAGATCAGATAGTGGATTGTCGTAGAGTAAAATCTTTGGCTGTAAAATGAAAGCTCTAATCAATAATATCATTTTAGCAATTTGCGGATGCAGACCTGCCGGGCGCTCGTACAGGTACCGTTCGGATATTTTAAATTTTTCGAAAAAGCTTTTGATAAATAGTATCTTACTTTCCCGTTCCTGATCCGGATAATGAAAATCCATTGGCAATAATAGATTCTCTACAATTGATAAATTTGCCAGAATTCCACCCCTCGCGAACGCATAACCCATTATCCGCCGGATTGCTCTTATATCCGATTCACTTCCCCGGTGAATATTTACTCCATTAATCAGCACTTCACCGGAAGAAGGTTCAATGATGCCTGCTATAATTTTTAAAAGATTGGGAAGATGATCCTCGACCGGTGCCAGAATTCCGTAAACACCGCTGTCTGGAAACACATACGACAATTCTTTAATCACCTCCCATTCGCCAATAGAGTAACTCAAATGATTTATATTTATCGTTGGCATATTAAACTAAAATAGAATAAGGCGGTGATAATTACGTCAAGAACAATAATTGCGGACAATGATTTCACCACTGCCTTGATTGTTCTTTGCGGTACTTCCGTACTTGCCATATTGACACTTAATCCATAGTAACTTGAAATGAGAGCGACCGCAAAACCGAAAGAAATAGATTTTAACAGGCTCGAAAAAATGTCCAATATGGTTAACTCAGAAAAAACGAAAAACAGATATTCGGAAAGGCTGACGGGAGAAAAAAAGGCACTGATAAGCCACGTCCCAAATATTGCTGCAACATTAAAATAGATGGTTAAGGTAACCAACGAAACGAGAACACCAATAACACGGGGGACTACTAAATATGAAATCGGCGAAATCCCAAATGTTAATAGTGCATCAATCTCATGATTAACCACCATATTTCCCAATTCTGTTGATATGGCCGTACCCGACCTTGCAATAATGATAAATGCGGTTAAAAGACAACTTAATTCACGGGTAACCACTGATACTAAGATACTGTAAAAAATTTTAGATTGCGGGAAACCGGGTAGTATCGCGTTACCTTCTATTATAATAATTCCACCAATGGCAAAGGCGATAAGGGATATAATACTCAGTGCCTCGTACCCCGTGTAAAGTATCTGCCTCATAAGGACAATAGCCCCGATATTCCTCTCTTTATTGAATGTTGCCATCCTTTGCAACACTTCAAAAAAGAAACTATAAAAATATAATATATTTTGTTTACGCTTGTTCAGCGCAACTAATTTACCAGCAATCAATGAAATATTCTTTGTTATGTTATAGCGAAAGTTACGAATGCATAATAACAAAAATCCGGGTATTTGTAAAGCAGTATCTGGAAAGATTACCAATATGCCGGAAACTTTGGAATCCGAACCTCTTCATAGTATAATAGTTGTAGTTTTGTTGATAGAAATACTGATGAATCCAAAGTTTAAAAGTCAATAATCTACTTATTCTTAAGAATACTAATCGCCTTTTCAAGTTGTGTATCTTTACCTTGAACGACATCAGTTTGATTCATACTAACCTCAAAATCCGGTATTATTCCGTTACCCTCGATGACAGTATCTTCATGCAAAAATGTTTGCCGTCTTGGGACTCTCACGAACATGCCATTCGGTAATGGATAAAATGCAGGATTGGAAGTTGAACCAGCCGAAATATTTCCCAAAGTCATTAATGAGTGAGTATTTTTCACTCCCGACAAAAAGGATTCTGTTGAACTCATACTGCCTTCATTTTGCAGGACAATAACCGGTTTCAGATATTCGCCGTTATACTGCATATAGAACTCATGACGATGATAATCTGTAAAAGAAAAAACTGAATCAGTATAAAACTTTGTCAGTTTAGTATAATCTTTCGGAAAACTGATATCTCTATATCTACCCGTATAATACAAAACCGGTTTTGAAATGAAATATGATAATATTGTAGATGCAATACTTTCATCCCCTCCTCTGTTGTTTCTTACATCTATGATTAAACCTTTAGTTCCGGACAACATTTTTATTGCACTTTCAAATTCAATGACATTCCTGTTCACATCATATTTGAAAGTATTGAAAATTGTCCTTCTTCTTGAATAAGATGGCTCGCCAATAAATGTTACAATATTAATATAACCAATACTGTCTTGGATTGTACCAAATTGCAGGGTTTGAAGTTTTTCAAGCTGATAAACATACCGGGTAACAAGAGGATTAAAAAAGTATGATTGAATAAAACTCTTTCGACAAAATTCTTCTACTGATAATCCATTAATCCGTATTAATTCCATTCCGGGTCGCAAGCCATTCCTGAAATCTTCACCAAGAGTGTCAACAAACGATACCACCGGGACATTACTGATAAGCTGAAACATAAAGGATAAATGCGCTGAATATGCTAAAATCGAATCAATATTTAAGCCTTTATTTTCACGACCATATAACATTTTAGAAAATATCGTGCTGTCATACGGTGTTATAAGGGCACCATGGGGATCTTTCAGGTTCATGATTATTTCACGGAGGTATCCCACAAATTCGTTTTCAGTAGCAGATGATTGCACCTTGTACCGGTTAACCGATTTTAAACTATCCCAGTTTGTATTGCTTAATGTAAAATTCGGATAGTATTTATCAAATAAGCGGCAAAACTCATCGTAATTAGCTAGTAGTTCTTCTTGTGTTTCTATTTTTTTATACGATGGAACGGATGATGAACAAGAAACAAAGAAAAGCGGTAAAACAAAGAGCAGAACTAGTTTTTTCATACTTCCACACTGCTAAATTAGTTTCATAAAAATCTTACCGTTGAAATTTAAATTATTGCTTATGAGATCAAATGTTCATTGGTAAAAATATTAAAAAAAACTCTTAAACGGCAATAGTTCATTCAGATTATTCATTCCTCCAATTGAAGAATCAACTCTATTGAGAATTCCGCCAATCGGTATTTCTGATATGTTCCAACCTCAAATTTTTAACTTTTTCAGAAATTGAATGAACGTTTTCGGTTTTCAAGTGTATCTCTACTATCAATTACAGAAAAGGTATCATTATGGAGTGGTTAAAAAAGTGCTTATCCCTTACAATTCTTGGCATCCTAGTGTTTTCTTTGCAGGTAAATGCGCAACGGCCGGAAAAGGTATATTCTTTTGTCAAGCAAATCAAATCGTTCGACTTCTACCGGACATCGGCAAAAAGCTGGAAAAAAGAACTTGATAAAAACAAAACTGATGCAGAAGCGGTTCTAAACTTCTATATTGCTAACCGTATGGCAATGATGACTGACGCTGAAACGTGGGGCAAAGAAAAGGGAACTTATTTTCTTGGGCTCGATTCAATAGTAAAATTTGCAGAAGCTAACATCAAAGATTCGTTTGAGTACTACTATTTGTTGATACGAACATACAGGAATTATGATGACGAATTTGAAAAAAGAATGCTGAAAGCTTATGAACTTGGTTCTGACAGGCCGGAAATTTTTAGTGAATTGCTTGGATTCTATGCCACTCGTATGGACAATGCAAAGATGAAACAATTCGGAACGATGTGGTATAATTCAGGTGATGTATCACCGGGTATTTTAAACTGGAATTACAATGTACTGGCCTCGCTTGAACAAAACGCGATACTATTTACAAATGGTGACAATGACACATATCCTGCTTGGATACTGCAATGGGTTAGCAATTACCGGCAGGATGTTACTGTAATAAATGTAAATCTCGCGATGATTGATGCCTACCGCGCAAAACTGTTCTCGGGAATCGGCCTCCCGCCGTATGAGATTGATACGGCAAAAGTAAATAAAGAAAAGAATCCGTATTTTGCGGTTATAAAATTTATCATACAACATACAATTCAGTATGCACAACACCGGCCGGTTTATATTGCCATGACCGTAAGCCCGGCTTTATACGAGGATATTAAGAAAGATTTATATATGACCGGGATGGCATTCAGGTTCAGTAAAGAGCCTGTAGATAACATGGCCTACTTGGTAAACAATTACGAGCATCAGTGGCTGCTTGATCATCTTAAAATGCCAATGGCTCCTGATTTGTCTATTAGTGTGGTACAGCAGATGAACGTTAACTATTTACCTGTATTTGCAAAACTTTTCGACTATTACACAATTACCGGTAATGAGAACAGAAAGAAAGAAATTAGCACATTAGCATTGAAATTAGCACAAGAGAGCAATTGTATGGAATACTATGAGCAATTATTCCATTTTGATGCAAAAAAATAGTCAGCGATTGAAATAAAAACAATTACGGGCAAACATGTTTTTTCCCCGGCCGGATTATACAGCAATGAGCGACGAAAAACTCATGTCGCTCATTGCAAAAAAAGATACAAAAGCTTTTTCAAGCCTTTATGACAGATACTCGGTAAAGATGCTCTTCTTCTTTACCCGGATGTATAATGGAAATAACGAAAAGGCTCAGGATGCAGTTCAGGATTTGTTTATGAAACTAGTTGACTTCCCTGAGCGTTTTGATGTGTCCCGAAAGTTTTCATCATGGTTTTATTCTGTTGCAGCAAATATGTGTAAAAATGAATACCGGCGTTATGACAATAAAAAAGCAGACCAAATCGATGAAGAATTTTTAAGTGTCGATTCATTAGGTACAGAAGAATTATTTGATCTGTCTAATTTCCGGGATGACTTGTATCAAGCACTCGCCTCGCTTAGTTATGAACACCGGGAGAGTTTTATCCTGCGCTATGCCAATGATTTTAGTGTTAAGGAAATTGCCGCCATAGTGAATTGCCCGGAGGGCACGGCTAAATCACGAATATTTTACACACTCAAGTTTTTATCAAGAAAATTAGCAATCTATAACCCGAAGCAGGAAAAAGACCATGAAACCTGAAAACCCGCTATTTGCAATTGAAGATTTTGAAGAGTTACTGTTGAATAAAACTTACGAAGAATTAGACAGTGAACTAAAGATTAAGATTGAAAAAACAATCGGTGATGAGAAATATACCGAACTGCGCGAACTTGCCCTCAGGGTAAAATCTCAAATGCAAGAAGATCTTGCAGAGACGAAACCCCAGCCCGGAACAAAACAGAAATTGCTTTTTTCCATGCAGCAAAAAAACAAAACAGCCCGCATCGCGGTTCCTGTAATAATCTCAACTTTATTTATGAAAAGAATTCCAGCCTATTATCTAATTATTGTCATCCTTGTATTTGCCGGTGTAATGTATTTTTATACGCCCAAAGCAACAATCTTCCACACATTCACCGGAAAAATGTCCCAGCCGCTTAACCAAACCCCGGATACTCGCTCCCGTATAAATACAGGCAATATAACTAATGCCCGCGATACAGGGAGTAAAAAAAGTACGACGGTAAGTCGACAGCCTGCAATTGCAACCGGCATTCCACTTACTTCGTTTAACAAACAACTTCTCGAAAATACCATACTTTTTGCTGCAAAAACCTGCAGCAAAACAGTTCATGATGAAATGAGTTTATATACCGGACTGATCATGTCACATTAGATACGTAATAATTTTTCGCTACCGCTCTCTACTTGTTCTGTGCAGCTTTCGCGGTAAGCCCGTATATTACCAATCCCACGGTAAATAAAAAAGAAAGCAGCATGCCGCTTTTAAATTCCGACACACTTTTGTTGTCTTCGGCCCGAACCGTTTTAATAAACCCCGTATCAGGAATTGCATACACTGGTTTTATGTAGGTTGAATCAAAAATAATCTTCACGGCGATTCCGTTAAAAACAATGGATTCATAATAATCCTTATTCTTTTGTTCAACAAGAACATCCCCTAATAAGCCGGACTCCCTGTATGTGAATCCCTTTTTAATTTGAATAATTGCATCTGCACCATTATTATACGCCTGGTACTGAAGCCGGTCGAGTAGTGCATTGATATTCGCATCCCGGTTGCCGCGCACTTCAACCAATCCCCTTTTTTCGTATTTAAATGGAATCGTTTCACCTTCAAAAAACATAACAACTGAAGTTGGTTTTTCCTGAATGTAAGTTTTTTGTAAAGTAGCATAATCACTAATATTTGTATTACCATACGGTACAAAACAGCCTGCTTGCAGTGTTAATAGAACAGTAAGTATTTTAGCAATAGTTTTCATAGATGTCTCTGATTTTTTTATCTACACTCAGTCAAATAGTGAGCCAATCAAAAGCATAGTTATAATCGTGAACATGCTGGCGGTTTTGCTCCCTTCTGCACTCAATAAAACGGGTGGATGACTTAAAAACACAAAACGCGGAATAAAAAAAGGGCTTTGTTATTGGATAACTTCTTGGAAATGGATGCAAGTGAAGTTTGCAGACAGTAGTTAGTCTTTAAATTCTGGTGATGCATATTTGGATAGACCCTGCTTAGCTGGAGTGTATATTTGTTTAATCAGTCTGGCTATTTTACTGTACAGAGCAGTCCAGAATGCATTTATCTATTTTTGCTACAGAATAAGATGAAATGAAAATACCAGACTCACACGAGGAAAAAAGGAGATATATAACGTTAACTACGGGTAATTCTCCTTTTTCTTTTCCAAAGTGCAATAATTATTACTCAGGTGGTGTTACAATTAAACTATTCACTAATAACATAATTGTCGAAAGATGTGGCTAAATCAATCTCTCCTTGATTGTGATCTTCCCCCGGTTGAGGCGACTGTGTTAAAACCCTTTGTCAAACATTTTTTATTCTTTAATTTCAGCTCAAAATCGAAATCTACTTATAAAAAATTTGAGGTTTAACAAAGTATCTGAATCCTGGGGCAATTTTCAAAAGTCAACTGCAATGTAAACCTTTTTGCTTCCGGGTTTCTCAATAATAACGAATAAACTGAAGCAAGTATTTCTTCACCCGGGC
This sequence comes from Ignavibacteriales bacterium, assembly GCA_016182615.1. Classification (GTDB taxonomy): domain Bacteria; phylum Bacteroidota; class Ignavibacteria; order Ignavibacteriales; family Ignavibacteriaceae; genus JACPGF01. Next base: position 6,358 of record JACPGF010000135.1, on the reverse strand, counting down.
AACTATATCAATAGAATTTCCTTCACTAGGTCAATCAATTCCTGTTTCTTGAATGGTTTTGAAAGATAATGCGAACAGCCGGACTCAAGAAATTCATCCCGCTCATTGTGCCCTGCATAAGCGGTTATTGCAACGATAGGGGTTTGAGTATATTGGGGCAGTTTCCTTATAAATTGTGTAACTTGTTTTCCATTCATCCCCCAGCCTAAATTTATATCCATTAGGAACATGTCATATTTGTTTTCCACGATCTTTTCTAACGCGTCTTCCCCTGTTTTTGCGCTATCAACGGTGCAAATATCTTTAAGAAAATGTGTTATTACCGTTACGGAAACCTTGTCATTCTCGATATACAACACAGCCGGCAACGGGTACATGTCTCCAAGTTCAGGCAGCTCATTATTATCATTTTGCGGTAATTCGGGAAAATGCTGATTTTTAAATCTGACAGAAAAAACAGATCCAACGTTTGGTTTGCTTTGTACAGTTACTTCACCGCCCAATAGATTGACGAATTTTTTAGTTATTGTCAATCCTAAACCAGTTCCTTCAAAGGTTCTTCCCAGGCCTTCACTTGCCTGCCTGAATTCATCAAAAATTATTTTCTGATGATCTTCAGTTATTCCAATACCTGTATCAGTAAACTGGACGCATATATAATCCATTTCAATTTTCGAGATTATCTGAATCTCGCCCTGATCTGTAAATTTAATGGCATTCTGCAATAAATTAGTAAAAATTTCTTTCGTAAGCATTTTATCGAGATGAGCAAAAACTGGTTTTGGATGCAAGTTGGTTTTTAAGAGCAGCCCCTTTTGTTTTATTGCATCGATAAATCCCGGAAGTATTTCGAGTATTAATTGGTTCACA
>JACPGF010000135.1:0-5453 GCA_016182615.1 Ignavibacteriales bacterium | reverse complement strand
ATCAAAATAGTCGAGATTAGGTTTAATTTTATCACTTTCAATATTTGAGAACTGTAATAAATTATTCAGAGTTACAAGTAACCGGTTACCACCGTTATTAATAGAGCGTGCCATTTCGACAATAGCCTTATCTTTACCGTCTTCTTGTATTATTTCCGAGTAACCGAGTATTGAGATGAGAGGAGTCCTCAACTCATGACTCATATTTGACAATAAATTAGATTTCAGTTTGTTCATCACCTCGGCTTTTTCTTTGGCAATACGCAGTTCAAGTTCAGATTCTTTGCGTTCAGTTATATCAACTTTTACTGCCAAAAACTGGATTGCTTCGCCTTTTTTATCGAAAATTGGTGTTATAACAGCTGATTCCCAATATATTTTGCCATTTTTCTTCTTGTTCTGAAATTCACCGCTCCATGTACCACCACGTAAAATCGTTTCCCATAACTCGGCATATTCTTTTGCATTGGTCTGCCCGGATTTTAGAATACGTGGATTCTTACCGATTATTTCATCCAAATAATACCCGGTAACTTCCTCGAATTTCGGATTAACGTATTGAATGTTACCTTGAATATCAGTTAGAAGAATCAGAACAGGGCTTTGCTCTAAAGCTCTGGAAAAAGTTCTGAGTTTTTGCTCTGTCAGTTTAAGTTCAGTTACATCGGTTATTGTACCAACATATCCCAGTATTTCTCCATCGACAATTTCCGGAACTGCATATCCCATAACCCAAACAATACTACCATCCTTCCTCAGGAACCTGTATTCCGCTTCGGATGAAGTTCTGTTGCTGGCATCTGAATGCCAATTTTCACTAAGTTTTTGCCGGTCATCCGGATGAACTGCATTAATCCACCCATAACCTACTGCTTCTTCTAATGATAATCCGGAAAGTTCAGTCCAACGGGGATTTACATAAGTGGTATAACCATTCGGTTCAGTTTTAAAGATTCCGACTGGTGAAACCTGTGCCAAAGTCTGGAATAACTGGCGGCTTTGCTGAAGTTCACTTTCTGCTTGCTTCCGCGCGGATATATCCTCAACCAAACCATCAAAGAAAACTATTTCGCCCGAAGCGTTGCGGACTGCTTTTATACTTTCCCGAATAAAAATTTTACCACCGTCACGGCTAAACCAGATTGATTCCAAGTCTTTAACTTCACCATTATTTTTAAAAAGTTCTAAAAATTGGCTTCGTTGTGTGCCGTCCTCAAAACCAGTTTGGATAATATCCCTTTCTGCAAATTCTTCGACATTTGCATATCCGAGCATTCTGAGCAAGGCGCTATTAGCTTGTAAAACCCTGCCATCAGGATTAGTACGGTATAAACCAATTACTGCTTCATTATATAAAGAACGGAAACGTTCTTCACTTTCCCTCAGCGATTCTTCAGCTTTTTTCCGTTCGGTGATTTCTTTTTCCAGTTCAGAAGTATAGTTGCGTAATTCTAACTCAGCCTTTTCTGTCTGCAGCATTTTATGTTCAAGCTTCCGGATGAGTACTTCATTGTATTCTTTAAGTACAACTTCCTCCGCAACAGTATTTTGTGGATTCGACACGGGTATACTGTCACCAAGATCTCCTAATACTTCGTTTATAATCCTTAAAAATTCATCAGGTTCTTGAGGTTTTAGAATAAATCTCGCGGCTCCTAAATGCAATGCAAGCTCCTCATCTTTAGGATTTGTATAAGTTGCCGTATAAAAAACAAACGGGATATCCTTTAATGCGGGCTCATTTTTACATTCTCTGCAAAAGGAATATCCATCCATGACGGGCATTAATATATCGGAGATAATTAAATGAGGAATATCCAGCATAGCCAACTCCAATGCCTCTTTTCCGTTTCTTGCAGAATTTACAGTAAAGGTCTCCGCATTGAAAATGGATTCGAGAAGATAAAGGTTTTCTTCGTGGTCGTCAACAATCAGTATTTTTATCATGTACACCCTTTTTGTAAAATAATTGTTTCCATCTGTTCAATAAATGTATCAGGATCGATCGGTTTTTCAATATAGCCGTCTGCTCCTGCCTCCATAACCTTTTCTTTATCACCCACCATTGCATACGATGTTACTGCTATTATTGGGGTTGCATCAAGTGATTTGTTTTCTCTTAAGTGACGGGCAACCGTGTAACCATCCATTTCATGCAATTGAATATCAAGAAGTATTGCTGCAGGCACAACTTCTCTGGATATGGAAATACCATCGGGGCCATTATATGCTTTCAGAACAGTGTAATTGTTATTCTCCAGCAAGTATGTAAGCATATACATGTTCTGTTCATTATCTTCAATAATCAATATTTTTGAGTTCATTTTTTTAATCCTTCGCAACTGGTAATGTAACAATAAAAGTACTTCCTGCCCCGTATTCCGATTCAACTTCAATTTTACCATCCAGTAAAAATAGTAATTTTTTGCATATCGACAAGCCTAAGCCAGTCCCCTCATGCTTTCTGGTCAGGCCTGTGTCAATTTGAATAAACGGCCGAAAAAGTTGTTCCAACTGCTCTTTTTCTATGCCTATTCCGGTATCAATTACTTTTATGACAACAATGTGATCCTTTGACTCAACTTCAATACGGACAAATCCCTTTTCGGTAAACTTAATAGCATTGTTCAGAAGATTGATGAGAATTTGTTTCACCCTTAGTTTGTCGCTTTTAATTGAGCCAACTTCATCTGCAATATGCACTTCAACTGCAAGATTTTTTTTCTGAGCCAAAGGCTTAACATTTTCAACCACTTTGGTGATAACATCAGGAAGAAAAAAGATTTCAAAATATACTTTAAATTGGCCGGCTTCAATTTTTGAAATGTCGAGTACGTCATTTATTAGCGATAATAGATGACGGGCACTATTCTGAGCCATACCAAGCTGTTTTTTCTGTTCAGTATTGAGAGGACCCGGTCTTTCCTGCATGAGTATTCCTGTAAAACCAATTATGGAATTGAGCGGTGTGCGTAATTCGTGAGACATAGTTGCCAGAAAAGCTGATTTTAACCTGTCTGCGGACTCAGCATGTTCCTTTTCAAGTTCCAATTCGGCTGTACGCTGCTTAACAAGAATTTCGAGATGATCCCTGTACAGTTTTAATTCTTCTTCTGCAATTTTCCGTTCGGTGATATCTGAAATAAGCCCGTCATACCCTGACACTTTTCCCGCTGCATCATGCTTTAGGACATATGTATTTCTAATCCAACGAATTGCACCATTTTTATCTATTATCCTATGTTCAATAGGTAAAATTCCCTCACCATTGCAAAGTGGATCAGCATAATGTTCAACCAGTGCCTGATCATCAGGATGCACAATATTTATCCAAAGACGTGAATCGGCATAATAATCTGACGGCGAATATCCTGTAACATGAATACAACCCGGTTGATGTGTTGTTTTTACGGGGATACCATTCTCGATATCAACGGTATAAATATAATCGGTAATTGAATCAAGAAGCAGTTTATACCTTCCCTCGCTTTGCCCCAATGCTTCTTCGACTTTTTTCCTATCGGTTATATCATGCAAGGTTACCACGGCTCCAATAATATTTCCCTGCAAATCTTTCAAGTTCTGTCCGCTGGTTACAACAGTTCTAGCTATTCCGTTCTTGGGAAATATCATCATTTCAACATCATGCACCAATTCTCCCTTCAATGCCCTTAAAAGAGGAATATCGGCAGGATGCATCGGTGTTTTACCATCGGGATAAAACAAGCTATAGTGTTCTGCCCACTGATCACTTGGTATAAATTCATGAGGTAATCCATGCAATACCTGTGAGGCATGATTAAAATGAGTAAGAATACCATTTGCATCGCAAGCTATCACACCTTCTTCCATGGTGCGGAAAATAGCAGATAGGAAGGCTTCATCTTTTCGCAAGGCTTCAACCGCAGTTTTTCGTTTCTCTTCTGTTTCATTCGCCTCCAAAGCAAAAGAAATATTTGAAGTCACTTCCGTTAATAGATAAACCTCTTCTTCTGTAAAAAAATCCGGAATACGTGCATAAAGATTAAAAGTACCGACAACCTTTCCTGACATTTTAAGCGGGATTGCAATGGAAGAACGGTAACTACGGCTCAGAGCCTCATCACGCCAAGGAACCATTGTTGGGTCATTCTGAATATCGTTACAGACATAATGCAGCCCATTCCGAATCGCCGAACCTGTAGGGTCACCTCCTTCCGGTGGGCCACCTATATAGATAGGCTTCATTAAAGACAGGTATCCATCTTCGATTCCTGCAAAAGTAAATGGTTTTACAAATCGTGTAGCAGAATCAACTAAGCCAATCCAAGCCATTTGAAATTTTCCAAATTCGACTGCCACCCGGCAAGACTCCGTGAGCAGTTCTTCCCTGTCCCGGATATGTACTATCGCCTGATTGATTTGACTTATTACTGCATAGACACGATTAGCGTTAATAATTTTTTCTTCTGCCATTCTCCGGTCGGTAATATCCTCAAGTATTCCAAGTATAAGAACGATTTCACCATCAGAATCCAAGAGAGGGATTTTTGTAATATCCATCCAACGGGAAACTCCATCTGCCCTTATAAGGGGTCGGATAATATGATATTTGGGTTTCCCCGTAGCTATAACCTCTTGATCGTTTGCCCGGTGCTCTTCAAATTTATCCCGTGTCCATGCTATATCATAAGCAGTTTTTCCAGTAATCTCATCCGGCGAAAGTAATCCCGCGGATTCGGCAAAAGTTTTGTTGCACCCTAAATAAAAGCCATCCCTCGATTTCCAAAAAATTGATTGGGGAATTGTATCGAGAACAGTATTAAGCATTGATTTACTTGCGCTGAGGTCAATGATTAATTGTTTTTTATCTTTTGTCTGAGTGTTGATGACATCAAGCATTTCGTTAAAAGCTGTAACCAGAATACCAATTTCATCATTACTGCTTTTCCGGGCACGTAGTGAATAATCACTGTTTTTTGAAATCAGCCGGGCGGTATCAGTTAAATGAGTAAGAGGTATAGACACGAACCGGTGAAGGCGGGATGAGAATAAAAATGCTAATATGGTGGTCAGCCCGATTAAGGCAAGAACAAAGAGCGAAATTCGCTGCTGTTCAACATAGAATTCTTCTAAACTGGCGCAAATAACAACTGACCCAATTTTTTTTCTTTCGAGTGTGATCGGTTCAAAAACAAAAAGGCATTCATTTTCAAAATAATACCCTGTGTATTGAGAAAAAACAATTGGTTTCTCAATCTTGCTGTGTGTGCTCTGATATTTGGCGAAGATAACATCATTTTCATTTAAAATATAGGCCGCATGAACAGATGGCTTTATTCGCAGTGCAGAAAGATTTTCCTCGGCAAGAATAATATCCTGAAAAGTCAGCGCGGCGGTACTCCTATCGGCTATCAACATTCCAATGGAGGAAATATCCTTAATTAAATCTTTTTTAGCTTGATAATTATTAT
>JACPGF010000134.1 GCA_016182615.1 Ignavibacteriales bacterium | reverse complement strand
ATCCAGTTACGTCAGTAATTGTCGGTTTAGAGTCATTTTCTGCATATGCAAGTGTTATCAATCCCGGTTTTACCTACAATGGTTCGCTCGCGACCGGAGATGTTTTTAATAACAATAATAATCCGTTAACCGTAACAATTGCACCAAACACTCCCCCGAACACATCTTTGCGTTTCTCAGTAAACTTTTTAGTAAACGGTGTTTTGGATTGGCAGGGTGTTACTGTTGTTGTGAATCCCAGTTTTGCAACTCAATCTAACGGTAAAATACAAGTGACTTTCACCAGCAAAGGCACATTTGGTTTTAATGATTACTCAGCCAACCTGCAAGGGGACGGTTTTATTTACGATACCGGATCAAATTTGATTTTTGAAGGAGCCTTGATAACCGGAAATTCGGCTTCCCGGATTTCAGATGTTGCACGGAATGCAGGTACCGGAAGCACGCAGAATACAGATTTCCTCCCGAAACGGCCTTTTGCCATAAGCTATCCCGGTGTTTTTGCAGATGCTGAAGGGCTGACCGTTTTTAGCGATGCAGGTGCCGGAAGTTCTGCACTTGGTGTTACCTGCAGTTTAAAAACTTATTCCTTTACCTCCACGGCGAAAGAAAATTTCGTTTTAATGCGGTACCAGTTTCTTAATACCGGCACAGGTGAAATTGGTAATTTTTATGCCGGACTTTTTACCGACTGGGATATTGCCGGCGGCGTAAATGATTACACGAATTATGATACAATAGGCAGGTTCGGATTCCAGTACCAGATTGGCAGCTCTCCAGCTTATGTTGGGGTTGTAGCACTCGGTGCAACAACAGGATATTATGGTGTATTAAATCCGGGAGAAGATGGTGGAATAAACATTTATGATGGATTTACCGATGCGGAAAAATGGACGACAATTTCGGGAGGTTTGGCTAAGACCAGTGCCGGTGGCGGCGATGTCTCTTTTGTCAGTTCAGTTGGCCCCATAACGCTTTTGCCCGGTGTTAATACTCCTGTTGGATTTGCATTGATAGCCGGTTATAATCTCGATGCATTAAGAATTGCTGCACAGTCTGCAAGAGACAGCTATGCTGCCATACTCCTTGATATTGATGATAAAGTTGTTAGCAGGGATGTGGAAAATTTTCAGGTCTATGGCAATTATCCTAATCCTTTCAATCCATCGACAAAAATTTCTTATTTTATTCCACAAGCTGATAATATATCAATTCAGGTGTTTAACCGAATGGGAGAGTTGGTTAAGACAGTTTTTAGCGGAATGCAGACTTCCGGTTATCATTCTGTGGATTGGAATGCAATTGAGATGGCATCAGGAGTGTATTTTTGCAGGGTAACAGCAGGGCAGAAATCGATAACCAAAAAACTTATACTTTTAAAATAGCAATTGGGAGGTGTAAGAAAGTATATATTATTATTGCTCTTTTCCGCTTTCAAACAATAGTGTAAATTCGGATCCTGCTCCTGGAGTACTCCTGAGCAGGATTTTTCCGTTATTCTTTTCCATCAATTCCTTGCAAATAACTAACCCTAAACCTGTTCCTTCCTCGCCGGAAGTTCCCTTTGTTGATGTCCTTTGTGAAATTGAGAAGAGGGCTTTAACTTTCTCAGGCTCAATGCCCATGCCGTTGTCTTTTATTGTGCATGAAGGGGTATCGGCTGCATAAAACGAACTAATTTCAATTTTTCCATTCAAAGGGGTAAATTTAATCGCATTAGAAATCAGGTTGCGGAGTACTGTCCGTATCATGTTTATATCTGCCTTCACAAAAACCTTTTGAGGAAGTGAACTTTCAAGGGTGATTGATTTAAGTATCGCGTTACCCTCAATATTTGCCAAACTCTCGGTAATTATTTCATTCAAATCAAAAACTGTTGGGTTGTATTCAATTGCATTTGTCTGCGACCTTGCCCAATCAAGCAGGTTTTCCAGCATTTTGTAAGTATTAGCAGAGAGTTCCTGAATGTATTTTACCATCTGAAGAATTTCTGCTTTATCCATTGTTTGAATTTGTTCAACTAAAAGGTTGGAGAAGCCAATAAGCCCTAAAAAGGGGTTTTTCAGGTCATGGGCAATAATTGAGAAGAATTTATCCTTAGTTTGGTTTAGTGATTCCAATCCATGTTCGATTGATTTCTGATAGGTGATATCGGTCAGGGCAATCGAGTAGCCGAGCAATTCTCCTGTGCTTGAAAGAATACTCCTTGAATTGAGCATAAAAGTATTACCGGTTATGATAATTTCGCCGGAAAACTCCTCTCCTGCATGAATAGCTGAGAATGAAAAATTTTCAGGCAGAATTGAGTCTAATGTATTTCCAATAGAGAGTTTTTCTTTGAATAGATGTCCTGCTGATTTATTAAACTCAACAACATAAAAATTGCGGTCGCAGACAACTATCGCCGTACTGAGTTCATCAAATATTTGCTCTTTTGCCTGCGGCAATAATTCAAATAATTTATACTTGAACATGGTATAACCAATAAAAGCGCCGGAAAAAGTAAAAGCAGCATTGGTGAAATCCAACGGCATAAAGGAATGCATCCCGGCAACATACAGGATACTTGCTATCCAAGGCAGGGCAACAGCTATGAGCATATTGAATAATTGCATTTTAAACATCGCACGTTGTTCAAGATACTTGCGGTATAGCGCCACGGAGCCAAGCGCCAGTATAACGTAAGAATAGTACACATGAACATTAAACCACAAGCCCTGTCCCTTTGTAATAATTGAAAAGTTCCCTACATGTCCAACCTGCGGGTCAATATAAAACCAACTGTGCGAGGTTGTGGTAATAGCTAAAACCAATGTTACTGTTGGGACAAGCAGCAGCAGCATGATACCTTTTTTTGATGGTGCACGCCAATGTGAAGTATATTGCAGCACAAAAATAAGCCAAAACACAGGGGTAAACGGAATGCCGAAATATTGAATAGCCACCCCAAGCATTTTAATATCAAAGTCCCTTCCCACAATTTCAATAAAATAGCCAATATTCCAGATAAGGCAGGTTAGTAGCATTAACGATAAATAAGATGCCCCTGGTGCATCACGCTTTCTGTTAAGGAAAACCATGACCCACGTTGCAACTATGGAGGAAACCACGATTAAAAGTAAAAATAGTTTTACCTGAAGCGGCATACTATAACCTTAATATGAATTTTATTCAATAAAACAGGTACAGCATTATTTTAATAACATCATGCTTTTCCGTATAACCGTGTTGTTTGCTTCGAGTGAATAACAGTACATTCCGCTCGGTAAATCTCCGGCATCAAACTGAACGGAATATGTACCGGCACTTTTTACACCATTCACCAGTATTTTTACTTCACTGCCCATGATATTAAAAACTTTAAGAACTACATTGCCTTCGTAAGCAACATGATACTCAATCGTGGTTGATGGATTGAACGGGTTAGGATAATTTTGACTAAGAAAATATTCTTTAGAAAAGATTCCGGTTTCAATGGTTTTGCTTAAGGAAATAGTACCATCAAAATCAACCTGCCGCAAGCGGTAATAAACCATGCCGCCGTTATCTTTTCTGCTATCGGAATACTTGTATGAAGAAATTTTTGTAGTGGAGCCATTGCCTTCAACAAAATCGAGTTGTACCCATTTTATCTTGTCTATTGAAGACTCGATAAAGAATCCGCGATTGTTTTTTTCTGTTGCGGTTGACCATTTAAGAATTGTTGCACCGGAAGTTTTCTCAGCAGTAAACGAGACCAATTCAACCGGTAGTGGAATTGACCCTAAAGCAGCTTCGGCATTAATTATTCCCCAGCCATACTCCCTGTTCGGGGCTGCACTGTTACTTGCAGTGGTAATTAGTGCATTCTTTAGCTGCATCGGTGTTAAATACGGGCGGGCGCATAAAACAAGAGCGGCGGCACCGGCAGCCAACGGGCAGCTAAATGAAGTACCGGCTCCCTGATAATAAACATTTGGACCGCCCGGGGAGGCAAGAGTTACACTAAGGCCCATTGCCATGATATCCGGTTTAATCCGTCCATCAATGGTATTGCCAACACTGCTAAAACTGACCCGGATACCTGTCATATCAACCGCACCTACGGCAATAACACTATCACCGTCAGCGGGTGCACCGAGTGTGTTATGAGCGGCGTTAAAACCTTCGTTTCCGGCTGAATTAAAGACTGCAATACCTTTTTTAACAGCAAGGTCGGCGGCAACGGTGATTCTGCACGTGTTGCCATTCATACTCTCCCAGGTGTAGTCCGTGTATGGGTCATCAAATCCTATGTAACCGAGAGCAGTTGAAGATATGTCTGCCCCGATACTATCTGCCCATTGAATTGCAGCCATCCAGTTGTCCTCTTCAACCGGGGTTTCACTACTGGTATTTTCTGTTTTGCAGAGTATGTATTTGGCTGCAAATGCCGGACCTATAAGCTTACCCGCTTTAAATCCGCCAATTGCAGAAAGAGTTGCAGTACCATGTGAGCCGCTTCCTAAATCGGTACTGTCTCCGACTCCGGGGTCATGATTTACAAAATCGTATTTTGCAATAATCTGCATGGTATTAAAAACTTCATGTGCCAGATTATTAAATCCCGCGTCCAACACCGCTATGATAACGCCTTGACCATTGATACCCATGTTGTGTAACTGCGGCACTTTTAACTGGTTTACCTGTGGGTATGAATCGCCATAATCGAAAGCTAAAATACTTTGCGGTGCATTTGTTGGCAACACTGGTTTTCCCTTTTCAAGTTTGCCGGTTTGTACCTTGTAACGGGAGAGAAGGTCGAGATTTTTAACAAAAGGTAATGATGCAATTTTGGATATTTTTGACGGAATAATTTCTGCAGAAACAGCGTTGAACCATTTGAGTACATGCCGGATTTTTATTCCCTGTTGCTCAAGTTCACTTATGTATTCTGCCGAGACTGGTAAATCCGATTGGTCAATTAAAGCGTTCTCCGGTAGCACTTTTCTGCGCCGCTCCAAAGATTTTGTACTGACCACACTTTCAGGATGCTGCCGTGCAGTGTTTAAATCGGTTTTTTTATCAGCGAATGTGATGAAAACCTGAATGGGCTCTGATGTATTCTGCCGCATCAATGATTGCAAACGGCTGCTGACTTTTTGACCGGTCTGTGCTGAGATTGATAATGCAGCTAAAAATATTATTGTAAAGAATTTCCGTAACATATATGTTGTAACTCAATTAATATTAAACTCGCAAATAATTCATTCTATCAAGAGTTAATGTATAACTCTGTACAGAATGATACAAAAAAAATATCATGCAGAAAAATATACAAACAGCAGTGCATCACATTTCGATTAATGTTGGTGCCGCCGGTTGGTCTTACAAAGATTGGGTAGGCGCATTCTACCCTCCGGGCATTAAACCGGCGGATATGCTTTCTTTTTACGCCCGGTTTTTTAACATTATCGAGGTGAATGCAACCTATTACCGCCATTTACCGCTTTCGTATGTTAACGGATGGCTAAAAAAAACCGAATTCAGGGATGATTTCTCGTTTATCCTAAAGTTGCATGGTGACTTCACGCATTCCAGAAATTACACCCCAAGTGTTGCACAAGATTTCAAGAAAAACCTTGATGCATTGGCAGGGGAGGGTAAACTAAAGGGAATGCTTATGCAATTTCCATACTCTTTCGAAGCAAACAACGTGTCATTTAATTATCTGAGGAAACTTACCGGAGAGTTCGAAGAATACCAAAGGTTTCTGGAATTCCGTCATGCATCCTGGCTGCAAAATGATATTGCTGAAAACCTGCGTGAACAGAACAACACGATTTGTGTCATCGACCAACCCATTATGGGCCACGCGACCCCTTTCATGGTAGATAATCCCGGCAAGAAACTCTATCTCAGGCTGCATGGGCGTAATACCGAGGCATGGGTTGAATCTATTGAAAATTTCGGAAAGACGGATAACTCGTATGAAGAACAAAGTGAAAGGTACAATTATTTGTACAACCGCGGTGAAATTCTGGAGATCGTTATCAGGGTACGGGAAGTAATAAGGCAACTGCAGGAAGTGATTATTATTACCAATAATCATCCACACGGCAATGCAATCATTAACGCGTTCGAGTTTGCAGATTTCTTGAAAACAATAGTTGGGGAAGAACCACCCATAACAACACAAACCACTATGAGGAAACTGGGTAGAAGGGTATAGGAAGTTTTTTTTTCGCTATCAATTACCGGATTTCTGTCCGGACGGAGCTAAGGCCAAACGGCACAAATTTAGAAGGGGTTGTTTAGTGTTGAGAATTATTAGTTCGGACAAAAATTCCACTAAAAAGTCCGGTGAACCGGAATACATGCATGCAATTAGACATTGTAATAGCAAAGTAGAAATGTCACAAGTTCAGCCATTTAGAAATGTCAGTTTAAATATACATATTTAAGAATTACTAACTACACCTTTATATCCAAATTCAGGGCGAAGCCCGAATTTGATTTGGGCGGGCGGGGGCTCT
>JACPGF010000121.1:5387-16890 GCA_016182615.1 Ignavibacteriales bacterium | reverse complement strand
TACCCTTTGTTACCAATACCTGATTTTTCTGAATAACGATTTCCTGCGCGTAACTTTCACCTAGGGTCCGGTATGCAAGTATTTGTAACCACGAGAAAACCACATAAACTGCAAGGGCAATAAGCCGCAGCTGTAGATTTGCGGGTGTATATTGCAGAGTCCCAACTCCAAAGAGCGATATAATTTGCATCAATAAAATAATTGCTGCAAAAACGGGAACCTGCTGAAGCCATGTTTTCGGCTTTTCTTTAACGGCTGTTATTTGCGTTTTAAGGCCTTTTTTGGCACCGCCAAGATTTGCACCAAATAGTGCGATAATGTTTACGAGAATTAAAATATTTATTGGGTCCATTTGCGTAATTTCTTTCTTTCAAATATAGCTAACTATATCCGCTTACTAAAATTTTATGTTGCATTGTTCCACACCAGTTTTCTCGTCTGTTCAAGATACTCTTCCTGTATTCGTGTTTCCGGAATCCCGTTATCTAACCGAACGGGCGGCATTTGCCCATATATTTGAAACATTTCATCCATACCATCAAAAGTCTGTACATCAGGGAAGGCAGAATCACGCAAATGATGCAACAGCATCATTGTCTTAAATGCATCAAACCAGACTCTCTGCTGTTTTGCAATGTCTCCACCGTTTTTCTGAATCTTAGCCCATGACACTAAAAAACCCCGTTCAACAAGAAAAGCAGATAAGTGCCTGGAAATCTTTTCGCTCTCGATAATAATTTCCACCGGCGACTGATCAGCCATGCGCGTGAACAGATTGAGCCATTTTTTAACAATCAAGAAGCTTTGCATATTATGCACTGAATAATCCGGTTCACCGGCTCGCAGATAACTATCGATCCGTTGGCCTGTACCAAAAGGAACACGGACAGACCGCCGGGCAGACGGATAAACGACAGCGTTAGCAAGTAATTGAATCTTTGCCAGTTTTGCAGCTTTCTGCAAAAAATAAAAATCTTCCCCCGCTTTTAACATATTCATCCCCTCGCACTTGATGTATGTTTCAGCCGTACAAGCAATGGTACTTCCAACGGAGTGATAACTATAGTATGACTCCGCTAAGCGCATACCGAGCTGATAGTGAAGTAAAAATAGTTCATAGGCAATAATAGAATGCCGTGCAAGTGCTTCCTCCGGCAACCGGTGCTCAAACCGCACTGCTGCTGTTTTCGCTTTGCCTGCCCGGAAAGTAATAAACAATTCATTGAGATAATTGGTTGATACTTCGCAGTCAGCATCAAGGCAGACTAGGACATTATCCTTGCCAGGCATACTAAACAAATTTAATGCTGCATCCATTCCTGTTTTTCTGGCAAGCCCAACACCGGCATCTTTTACCGGCATTGCCATTCCACGCGAGGAGCAGTCAATATATCCAATTTGCAAATTGGTGTGCGGGTTATTAATAATTTTCCGCAGCCTGAGAATAACACGGGTATTATTGGCTTCGATTTCAGGTTCCGCATCTTCCGGGTTATTGACAACAAACAAGAAGAGCACTTGATGTAACAATTCAATATCCTGATTTTGCAGACTCTCTATTAATGTATCAATTTGCCCGTCCTCTGCAAGCGCGGGTACAACAACAACCATGTTGATTTGATGCCGGATATTGGTATATACTTCACGTTTAAGATAACCGTATTTTTGCAGATATTTTTGCTTGCTCAATTGATAGGGCATATCTGTATTTACACTATTTCCGGATTATTAAACAAACGAATGACAGCCTCTACATCAGGCTCGGTAAACCAGTGTATCTTAACACCGTGTTTTTCCATGCGGCGCAGCCATGTCATTTGCCGTTTAGCAAAATTGTGTATTGAGCTGTTTAGTTTTTCAAACATCGCATCGTATGTTAACTCTCCGGTTAAATACTTTCCGAGATACCGGTACTCGAGTCCAAAAAAATCTAACCGCTCAACTGAAAAACCGGCATTGATTAATTGCTCCACTTCAGTAATCATTCCGTTTTGAAGCCTTTGTTTTAACCTCGCGGTAATTCTCTGTTTTACCAGCTCTCTTTCAGGGGCTAATCCTATAATCAGGGGATGAATATCCTCCGGTATTATATTCTTTTCCCCGACGCCAACTTTTAATTCTGCTTCGGCAATTAAAATTGCTTTTATTGTTCTTAATTTTTCCGTTAAATCGGTTGTGTTATGCAGCCCTGGTTTTAAACGAATCAATAATTCCCGTAAATCTTCAACTTGAAATGCATTCAATTCAATCGCGCGGGGAGATGTGAAATCAACTTTTGGCATATGATAATTTTCAAGAACGCTTGAAATATATAAACCGGTGCCGCCGCACAAAACAGGCAGTTTATTTCTTATGGTGATACCGCGGAAGACATTAAAAAAATCAGCGTGAAAACTGAAAACATCGTAGGTTTCGGATGCAGAGATAATATCGATTAAATGATAAGGAATAGCTTGATTGTTAATGATGTATTCATCAAGGTCTTTTCCTGTTCCAATAGTCAATTCCCGGTAAACCTGACGGGAATCCGCCGAAATAATTTCACCATTTAAATGCAAAGCGAGGGCAACCGCAAGGCGAGTTTTACCACACGCGGTAGGCCCGATGATGGAGAGAAGGTTATAATGCATTAGAGGAACCGGTTAGAACTCCTTCACTACTGGCAGGGTAATCATAACTGTAGTCCCATCTCCTTCTTTACTATCTATGGTAACTTTCCCTTCGTGTTCTTTCACGATTTTTTCGGTTATTGGCAGCCCTAAGCCAACACCATTTGATTTACCATGAGCCATAAAAGGTTCAAAAATTCTTTCAAGTATTGTAGGAGGAATACCCACCCCCTTGTCCTTAAAGCTAATCTGCACAGCATCGCCAGAATCAACAAGTTTAGCAGCAACGTATAACTCGCCACCCTGGGGCATGGCATCACATGCATTCTTAGTTATCTGAAAGAATGCCTGATATAACTCACGCCTGTCAACATTTATCAGAACGTCAGGACCGTATTTTTTAAAAAGTTTAGTTTTCCGGTATTCAACATATTCAGCAAGAAGATCGAGCAACTCATCCAGCACACGGTGCAGTCCGAGCACCTTTTTATTCAGCACTGTTTTCCCTTCTGAATAACTGAGTGTTGTTAGAACCAGATCAACAACAATATTCGACTGTTCAATCATCAGTCCAAGCACTTGATTTGTTTCAGGTGAAACGTTTTTCTTTCTTATATGCTCGGCAAGTTGTTTAATGGTAAGAATGGGTTTTTTAATATCAGAGATTAGAAATTTTGCAACTTTTCCAAGCGAAGTCAAACGGTCTGTTTTAAGCAATTGTTCAACCAACTCTGCATTTTCCAGAGAAATGGCAATATGCGCGGAAAGTGCCTGCAAAAAGCCCTCATCAAGATCATTAAAAACACCGTTTTTACTGTTAAGTAATTGGATAACTGCTATTATCGCACCATATTTATTTTTAATTGCATAACAAAGCATCGATTTTGTTTTGTAGCCCGTCACTTTATCGATATTTGCATCAAACCGCTCATCTCTCGATGCGTCTTTGATATTAACAGTTTCACCGGTTTTTGCAACCCACCCGGCAATACCCTGACCCAGTTTTAAGCGGATTTCTTCAATCTCATCACCACGGATAATCTTTGACCAAAGTTCCTCATTTGCAATATCAACAATGTATAATGTCCCACGGTCTGCTGAGGTAATAAGAGAAGCAGCAAGGACGATCTGATTTAACACCTCATCAAGCTTCACATTACTGTTTACCATTTTCGCGGCTTCGATGATAAGCTGCAAGTTGTCTTTTGTAAGGTTAACAAATGCATCTGGTTTTACAAGTTCAACAACAGCTGCATCCTGATTCATTTCTGACTGCCTGACTTCCAGAGGCGCAGTAAAATTAAATCCCTGCGTTCCAAATCTATTCTCTTCATTCTCCTTGCCAAGGTTCAGGCTGTCCCCCTCAAGATCGGTCTCCATCATTTGGTCATGAATGTTTTGCTCATCATCTTCATGTGATTCGAACATATTTGGAGTCCTGAAAACTTCATTCGGCTGCGGTAAAACTTCAGCCAGCTCCTCTACATCCATACTACTATCAGTAAAAACAACTTCCTCGGCTGTGTCCGGGATAAGGTTCCCAAACTCGTCGAAAGAACCGCCGCGTATTGGTTCATCATCACCCAATTTTTCCAATTCCCACAAAGGGATGGCCTCAACTGTTGCCTTTTCATATATATCCTGTTCTGTTTTGCTCCCGGCATCATCACTAGGAGGCGAAAAAGAAAAGGGGTTTTCAATTATTGGGTCAACGGTTTCCAAAACGGGCTCTTCAATTATTTCTTCATCCGGAATGGTAAAGTGCCAAGGGGTTTCTGCTACGGGTTCCTGTAAGGCTGCTTCTGTTTGGATTTTTTCTTCAGGGGGCAAAAAATTCCAATCAGCCTTCTCTTCTAAAGCATCTGTAAAAGTAGAAGTAGTTTCCGTTTCGGCAGGTTTTACAGGGGTATCAAGCTGGGGTTCTTCTTCGAAAACAGGAGAGGAAAAATCCCATGAAAATTTTTCATCTTCTTCCGGTAATTCATTTTTAATTTCTACTACCGGTTCATCAACATCAGGAATTGTGTCGAAATCCCAACCGGTTTCTACTATTTTGCTGCCCACAATTTCTTCAGACACCGTATCATCCGGAAAATGGAAACCCAGATTTTTAATGTTATTATCCTCGAATGAAAAAGTATCGGTAATCTCCTCGGTTACAGGCTCTTGAGTAACATTAATTTCTTCTTCAATAGTCTTTTTGGGAGATGAAAAATCCCATGAAAAACCGGTGAACTCATCTGCAGCCGGTACTTCATTTTCAATAACATCTTCAACAACCGGTTTTGGATCCATCGCATCGATAACTTTGTCAATATCGCCGAACGTGAAGGAATCTTCAAAAGTTGTTTTAAATCTATGAGGAAATTCTTCTGTCCGCGCTGTGTCCGTTGGTATATTTTCTGCTATTTTTACAGAGGAGGTTTCTACCGGTTTCTCCACTTCTTTCGCTCCGTGCATCAAATCAACTGATTGATTAGGTGATCGGTAGCCGTAAGGGTCAAGTGATGATTCGGAGGTTTTTAACAAGTTGGTAATTTCATCAGGATACGATTCACGAGTCGAGCGGAAATCAGCGTGTTCATCTTTTGTCGGGTCAATACCCTGAATATTATTGAGGAGTGTACGGTGCTTCGCGAAAAGATTATTCAATTCCTTGCGGCGTAAAATAAAAAGCTTGGAATCTCGGGTAGCAACGGCTGAAGAATTCCGGGCTTCCCTATCCATAAATTCTTTTTCACCGAAAAACTCCCCTTGCCCTTTTTCAAATATTCGCTGGCCATCAATTGCTACGGAGTGTTTTATTTTAACGGAACCATCAATTATAAGATATATCTGTTCAGCACTATCGCCCGTCTGATAGATTATATCACCGTCACTGAACGTTACCACGTCTTTCGGAGAAAACGGGATTTGTAATTCATCCTGGCTGACATACTCGAAGAGTTTATTCGATTTTATCAGTTCTATAGGTTTTACATCATGCGCCATCTGACGTTTCTTTAATAATTCTTATGAAATTAAACAATTATAAAAAATAGGGAATAATACACTAAAAAGGAAATGATACGGGCAGTAATTATTAATTATAAATTTTGAGATAAAAAAATAGCCCATCGTTAATCTAATGCCATGTTTTAATTAAAATCCCATCCTTTTCATTCCGTAAATCAAAAACGGCACCGCAACTGTTCAGGAAGCCATTTCAGGACAGGTTCTTCTGCCGGAATATTGGCATTTTTACGTAAAAGAGGTACCCGCATTTGCCGAGTATTTTAACGAGCGCCTGCGGCCAAAAGAAAATCTTTAAGTATTTTTTCCTCCTCCCCGGTTAACTTTGCCCGTTTTACCATAACCTCAAAACGAATTTTATTCTCACTCGAGAGAACATATGCAGGGGGATAAAGCGAATGACATCCACTGCATTTTGCCACATACAAACGACCGCCAACAGAATCGTTAAGACCTTTATTATTAACATAGTATAAGGATGAGCATCCGGCGATAAATATTATTATAAAAAACAGGACAATAGACTTTTTCATTACAGGGTAATACCAATAATTGTCCGGAATTCATATTGTTCATGCCCTTTTAGATCCAAACCATGCGCAACCCTGGGCGAACCAACAAGCTGTTTCAGAAAATTAAAACTCAGATAAAACCTGTCTGTTTGCACATTAAGTGAGGGACCGAAAAATATTGCACTGTTTTCTTTTTCTGAAAATATTTTTTCATTGTTTTGATGATATTTCCCCTCAAACCCGGCTGCAAAAGCCTTTGTGAACTCATACATTACCCCTCCGGTAAGCTCAAATTTTGATTCCGTTTTTCCCTCCGGAATATCGCGCTCTATTTCTGCAGAAAGGTTAAGCGCGTATATAAAATCCCTGTACTGCTTGGATACAATAAACTTGCCTTCATACTCGGTTTCAACACCACCATACGAGATTTCAAAGTACAATGCCGGGTCTATAAAATATTCATCCGGATTTGCAAGCCGGTATTTTAATTCTACCGATGAAGATTCAAAACTCAGATCCGTTGAATTATAAGAATTGTTTTCCGTTTTTACCTGATTAAAATTCATATAATAAGAACCTGTTAACCTGTCTGTAATGCCATACTCAAATTCCAATCTGGGCTGAAAACGGTAGTATGTGCCGCTATCTTTATTGAGCCTCCCGGTGTTCCATAGTTCAAATTCTAAAGCTCCGGCAGGCAGTGAATTTGCCATATAAGAACGGGAGAAGTATCTACGGTCGGCATATGAAGAAGAATGTACACAAATCAGTATTATAATAATGATTAAGGGGTTTTTAAACATAAGGATTCTTTCTATATATATTTTTTAATGGCATTTTACTCGTTTGCCAAAAACATTAGTAATAAACACATATAAAAATTATCCAATAAATGGTTCTTGTTCAATCCCTTTAAATAAGGAAAGATGAGTGAAGTATCACTATTAATGGGGATAATAAATATTGAGCTAAAGAAAAAAAAGCTAAAATCCAGTTAAAAACATTTATAGTTCCAGAAATTAACAACAAAACCTACTCATGAAATTTCTTCTCTCCGGCTGTTATTTCTAAATCGAGGTAGTCATCCTTCGTTGGAATTGCACATGAATAAATCGAACTATATGAACAATACGGACTGTATGCAAGGTTAAAATCGAACGTATAAATAAACTCGGGATCAGCATTAATTTCGAAATCCAGATAACGTCCAACTCCATAGGTGTCAGAACCAGTCGTTTTATCGGTAAACCAGAGGCTGTAGTATATTTCCCCGGATTTAGTTGCCCCTTTATAAACAGTAATTTTGTATTCCTTACCTTCCTTCAAAAACTCCAGATATCCGGTTTTAATTACTTTCCTTTCTTCTCCCTTGGTACCAAATGTAATTACCGTATCCTGCTTTTCATACCTGAATAATTTGCTCTTAAAAACAAATAAAGGGTCAACATCAAAATATTTTAGTGGTGCAAAATGGGCATTGGAATCACGCACGAAAGGCGACTGTGGCGAAGTTTTCATCTCCAAATCTTTTTGTTTCCGCTGTTCAATGATTGAAGCAATATACTTTTCCTCTTCGGGAGTCTGCTTTTTACATCCCGAGAGCAACACCCCTGCCTGAGTTAGTAAAACGAAACTCAGTAATAATGGCAAAAGTTGATTATACCTTTTCATGGGGAACTTTCTGTTTAATAGTTCAGGTGTTTTCCAGCCATTTTTTCCAGACTTCCGGCTGATAACCAATGGTTACCTCGTTACCATTACGGACAATCGGTGTTTTCACAAGCTCATAATCTTCGAGCAATTCGGTTTCAACATTAAAGACCATGTATTGCAGGCCCCGTTTTTTGAAATGCTTCCCTTCCCTGTCCAGAAAGTCCTCGACGGTAAATTTCCGGGTTATATTCTGCAATTCACCCTCGGAAAGATTTTTTTCAGCCAAATCCCTAAAGTGCATGGGGATTTTCCGCTCCTTAAAAAAGCGCTCAGCCTTTTTCGTCTCATTACACTTCTTCGTGCCAATAATTTGTATGTTCATAACAACCTCAAAATTTAACAACCGAAGTTATTGGAAAAACGATGGATTTGCAAGATGCATTTTACCCCGTTGCACCCGAGTTTATGTTTATCAGGAGTAGGATAAATAATTTATCGTTACTAAACCTATCATTTGACGATAACTTGTCTTTTACCCTAATAAACTAAAAAACCCACACTGCTATTTAACCAGCAGCATCTTCTTCGTTGCAACAAAGTCATTCACCCGAATTTGGCAGATGTACATGCCGCTTGGCAGTCCCCCTGCGTTAAAGGTATGCTGATAATATCCGGGTGCCTTATACTCGTTAACAAGCGTTGTAACTTCCTGCCCAAGCCCGTCGAATATTTTAATGGTAACTGTTCCGCCGGAAACGGTCTGATAGCTAATGGTTGTGCTTGGATTAAATGGGTTCGGGAAATTCTGATACAGTTCATAAGCAACCGGGGCGTTCACTTTTTCAACCGCATTCAGCTTGTATCCGTATGCTTTTACGGTATTCGCTCCGCCATCATCGGTAAAACGCGCGTAACATTTACTGCCGAGTGAATCGTAAGCCCACGCGGTAACAGTTGATGATAGCAGCGTAGATGTGCTCACTCTCGGTAAACTAACCGTATTGAGTATAACCGAATCAGGCCGGTTTTTAATAAAGTTAAACTCCGCGATATAGTCGCGTTGAGGAGGCACATATATGCCACTCCGGGCATTTACGGTTAATTCACTCTGTGAACCGGTTTGCACTTGGGAGAAGTTTGTAAATGCCTGTTTTCCCAATTCGTAATCGTATGTTTCACCGTCATCTTCATAAATGGAGCCGCTGCCAGATTCTCCCGGATAACAACTCAGTATCAAGGCTTTTTGTACAGTTAAATCATTACTAAAATTCCCCACGGGAGCAGTTGGAATAATTGCACCTGCCTGCACAAACAATGGAATCGTAGCATGGCTGACAGGGTAGTTCAGATTTGCAGGACCGTTATACATGTTACCATTCCAATAATCTACCCACTTGCCTTGTGGAAGATATATAGCGACGGAAGATGCATTTTGCATCAGTACCGGCTTAACGAGCATGTTTTCACCAAACATCCATTCATCTGTTAAATCGGAAGCAGTTGCATCTTCAGGATAGTGAAACACCAATGGCCGCGCTATTGAAAGCCCTGATTGATGATTTTCATAAGCCGCGGTATAGATGTAGGGTAATAGTTTATAACGCAGTTTAATAAAATGAGTTGCTATTTGTTCCGCTTCGGTACCATAGAACCAAGGCTCACGTTTTTCGTTGAGCGTTCCATGTACACGGTATATGGGCACGAAAGCACCAAACTGCATCCAGCGGTAATAGTTATCATTCGAAGGATGCCCGTTAAAGCCGCCAATATCCATGCCCCACCATGATGAGCCAAGGGCAATGCTCGAAAGCATAAACGGTGCCTGCTCCGCCATAGCATTAAACCCGGTACCAATATCACCTGACCAGTGCCCATACGCGTAACGCTGCGCGCCAAGATAAAAATTTCTGTTTATCGACCAGACTCTTTTGTTATTATACTGCCTCTGCCCTTCATAATTGGCTCTTTGCATTTGCAAAAAATTAAAATTATTGCCAAATTCATCTGCTTCATCATTCCAATAGCCAACGATGCCGTTATTATACGCGTTACCTTGATTGACAAAGCAACTCCAGAACCACTGCCGTACATCAGGGCGGTGAAAATTTAGCCTACCGACCTCCTTACCGCTGAAATAATCCGTCACATAGTCAACAAAATAATTGTTCGCTTTTGCAAAAATTCCTTCAACCGTGAAAGTATGAATCCTTGGTTTGCGGATGCCGAAAAGTTTAACACCGCTTGTTAACAGAGAGTCTCTCAGCACCTGGCCATTCGCTGACGGGAATTTGGGACCAAATCGGAATTCGCCGTAATTATCCTGCCCCCATGCCATCCAGTCAAAATCCAGAATATAGGCATCAATGGGAATTTGTTTACCGCGGTACGTGTTTACCATCTGCAATAATTCTGGTTGATCAATACCCCACCTGCTATTCATAAATCCCAACGCGTATTTTGGAAACATCGGGGGTGCCCCGGTTATATTAGTCACCTCTCCAAAAATTTCTCTGGGATTTCCAAACATCATATAGAACACGATATCCCTTTTTACCGGAGTGCTGTCGTTTTGCGACTGGAAATTAATATGGTAATCATTCCCGTTGTTATTGTCCCAAGTGTTATTGCTATACCGCACAACAAATGCGAAACTGTTCACCAACTGTACCGGCTTGTTAAACGGGCCAATTTTAGCGGTAATTACGCCACCGGATGGAGCCGAAAACGGCGACTCGACAGCGACGTTATCACCATACAGCGTACTGCCCGCGGGCCAATAGGCAGAGTCCGGCTTAACCCAATTATGACCCGAATAATTAACACCCCAATGTAAAAAGGCCGTTTTTGTACTTTTTACTTTTACCGTTATGGTGTCATTTTTTGTTGGGTTTGCCGGGGACCATGAAACATTGCTGCTGCCTGAACTCCCCCGTAAAAAGCTTATGTTGTTGGCGGAATAATCAATCCGTCCGGATTCCACATCTGCAAGTATTCCCCATCCCTTCGTCGTCCAAACAAACGGTGCACCAGCCTCACCTTGCTTTCCGGCAGATATATTGCCGCCGGTAGTCATCTTCAAACCGCCTGATTTTTTATTATGCAGGCCGTAAAAATTGCCGCCTGAAGTTGTCAGATTAATTCCCGATTGGTTTATACCTCCTGATGCAGGTTCTTCACACAGCATCTGGCCCGCTTTGTTAAATACTTTGAACCGCATCGGGTATCTCGAAATTTCTACCCGGTAGCTTTGTGCTATTATTATTATTGGGTCATATAAGGTATCTATATGAGCAGCTATATTTAAGTAAATAGCATTTTTATCTATAACCAAGGTATCCGGATCCCTCATACCGTTCGGCCTGAAATTCACCATGAGAATTCTGGGGAAAGCATCAAAAACCGCTACATCTGCGCCACACTGCAGGGTTAGCCTGTTATTCTGCCATGATATTCCGGTTACATTGCCAACTCCCTGAGCCAATACACGAGCAGTGAGTAACAACATGGTAACGAGAAAAAATAGTATTGCGAGTTTTTTTTGCATAAAGAATAAACGGAAAAATTTTGTTCACGTAAGATAGTGATAATCTCGGAGACAGGGTGTGCTTCGTTCTCATTTACAGTTCAATAGATGATATATCCTCAAATCCAAGAAATATTCATCCCTGAGTTTTTAATACCCGTAATAGCTTACTCAACACTCAGTACTCATCACTC
>JACPGF010000121.1:0-5311 GCA_016182615.1 Ignavibacteriales bacterium | reverse complement strand
TATCTTTAGGGGTTATTTACAAACTATTAAGCGATTAAAACTACAGATGAGACAGAGCAAATCATTTATTCCGACATTAAAGGAAGTGCCGAATGATGCAACAGTTCCCAGCCATGTCCTGATGCTCCGCGCGGGAATGGTGCGGACACTTGGCGCAGGAATTTATTCATTCTTACCCTTGGGTTACAAATTAGTTAAAAAAGTCAGTGAGATTATCAGAGAAGAAATGGATGCCATTGGCGGACAGGAATTCCATTTACCGGCATTAAACCCGCGTGAAATTTGGGAAGAGACCAACCGTGTCGAGGCATTCGGTGATATTCTGTTTCATATCAAAAACAAGAACCGTGATTACGTGCTTGCCCCGACGCATGAAGAAATTATGACGTATCATGCCAGAAGAGTTGTAAAATCTTATAAAGATTTCCCGCAAATCTGGTATCAGATTCAGACAAAGTTCCGCAACGAGCCGCGCCCAAGGAGCGGTGTTTTACGCGGCAGGCAGTTCCTTATGAAAGATTCATACTCGTTGGACTCTTCATGGGAAAACCTTGATACCGCTTATGATTTGCATTATCAGGCATATCACAAAATATTCAAACGCTGCGGCCTTAAGTTTTTTGTTGTCGGTGCATCAAGCGGTGCAATGGGCGGTACCGGGTCAGAAGAATTCATGGTACAGTCCGATGCAGGTGAAGACACAGTAGCACATTGTGAAAGCTGTGGTTATTCCGCCAACGTGGAAGTTGCAGCGTCGGTCGTTATACCATTAGTTCGTGATGCAGAATCGAAAGCTGTCTATGAAATTGAAACACCAAATGTAAAATCGATTGATGAACTCTGCGCTTTCCTGAACATTAGTGAAACACAATGTGCAAAGTCAAGAGTTTATATTTGCAATAATGAAGCAGTACTGGTACTAATGCTCGGCAACGATGAAGTGAACGAGACAAAGCTCGAGAAGACACTCGGCGCTCCTTTCCGCCCTGCACACATGGAAGAACTGAAAGATATTACCGGTGCAGATGCGGGCTCTATCGGGCCTGTCGGTTTCCCGAAAAAGGTTATTGCAGACTTACGGTTGAAGGATGCCAATAATATGTTCAGTGGTGCAAACAAAAACGATTATCACATCGGCGGCATTGAT
The DNA here is from genome assembly GCA_016182615.1 of Ignavibacteriales bacterium. Lineage (GTDB taxonomy): Bacteria > Bacteroidota > Ignavibacteria > Ignavibacteriales > Ignavibacteriaceae > JACPGF01. Next base: position 4,164 of record JACPGF010000121.1, on the reverse strand, counting down.
TTTAGCCGTGATATTCCTTCGGTCGAATACCATGACTTACGCACTGCTAAAAGCGGTGAAGGCTGCCCGAAATGCGGCAGTACCATGGGTGTTTTCACAGCAATTGAACTTGGGCATATCTTTAAGCTCGGTACAAAATATTCAGCAAGTATGGGTGCAACATTCACCGACGAAAAGGGCGCAGAAAATCCTATCATCATGGGAAGTTACGGCATTGGAGTTGAACGTGTTATTGCCTGCTATATTGAGCAGCATCATGATGAGCGCGGTATCGTGTGGGAAAAGGAAATGGCTCCATTCCATGTACACCTCATCGGTTTAAATATGAAAAAAGAAGTTGTCAGTCAAGCCGCGGAAAAAATCTATAGCGAGTTAACTGCCGCCGGTATTCAGGTTCTGTTTGATGACCGTACCGATGCAACCGTCGGGTTTAAGTTTAATGATGCAGACTTGCTCGGTATGCCTTTGCAGGTAATTGTCGGCGAGAAAAAACTTGCCGAGCAAAAAGTTGAAGTGAAAGTACGTAAATCAGGCGACCGGAGTGAGGTAACAGTTGAACAGTTACTCTCAACAGTAAAGGATTTGCTTAAATAGTTTTAACAATTGCGTTTACAAGAAAGGCTGAACGGTTAAATCTCCGGTACAGCCTTTTTTTATGTTTGATGCAACAACTCAGTTATGACTCAGTTGTAACAAAAAATAGACGTAGGATATTTCTTTTACAAATTGAAAAGAATTGAAATTTTCTTTGCGTTCTTTGCGCTTACTTTGCGCCTTCGCGTTTAACTGCAGCCCTATGCTGCAACAAAGATTTTCTTTAGGCACGGGTTCATCTGCATTGTAAGGTTTTAAGAAGAAACCGCAAAGACGCCATGTAAGCGCAAAGGACGCTACAAAGAGAAAAAAAAATGATTCTTGTACGGGACACCCGTCCGTTGAGGCGCGCAACACGAAACTCGATTAAGAATTTGATTTAGGAGTTTCTATTCAACCTAAATTACGTTTTCTTCAAAATCCCAGAGTCTTTTATATAGAACCAGTAATAGCAGTACTCAATGCAATTAAAAGCCTAAACCGCTTTCTTTTTGTTGCTATTGCTTTCACGGTGCTGCATGCCCCACACAATCATAGCTTCAACTACCTTTTTCAAGGTGTATCCTGATTCGGTAAGCTCATAGGTAACTGTCACCGGGATAGTATCAAGAACCGTTCGCTTAACCACTCCGTTTAATTCCAACTCCTTTAATTCTTTAGAAAGCATACGTGATGTAATTTTAGGTATGGACCGCTCCAGTTCCCTGAAACGCTGTTTGCCGAACATTAACGAGCCGATAATTGGCATTTTCCATTTTCCCTGAAATACCGTGAGCGCCTCATTGACGGCCATTACATACGATTTCGGGCAGGCTTTTATTTCTTTGAGTGTAAGTATTTGAACCATTTTAAACACTTTCTGCTATACATTTTGATACCGCTATACTTTAGTATATTGCTATACTTTCAAAAGCAAATATACAATAAATTGTATTTATAAACTCAACTAATTATTATAAGGATACAAAATGATACTAGTAACCGGAGCAACCGGATTATACGGGAAAGCCGCAATTCAGCATTTATTAAAAAAAGGGGTAAAACCGGAAGATATAACGGCGCTTGTCAGAGATGAAGCTAAGAGTACCGATTTAAGGGAGTTGGGTATCGGCATTAGAGTTGGAAATTATGATGATATTCAATCACTGAAAAAGGCTTTCACAGGTGTGGACAAACTCCTGTTCGTTTCAGGAAGCGAAGTTGAACGCCGGACGGAGCAGCACAAAAATGTTGTAGATGCAGCGGTTCATGCAGCTGTCCCCTATCTTGTTTATACAAGTTTCTACCGTAAATCCGATGAAGAAGTATCTCCAATAGGAGTTATTGGTCAATCACACATTGATACGGAAAATTTTATCAGGAACAGTGGAATTGCATATACTATTTTACAAAACGCCTTGTATGCTGAAATACTTCCTATGTTTACCGGGGAGCATTTCCTTGAAAGCGGTATTTTCCTGCCTGCCGGGAGCTGCGGTGTGCCGGTCGCGGAAAGGAATGAGATGGCAGAGGCAGCAGCAGCTGTAATAACAAGCAGCGGGCATGAAAACAAGCTGTACCGAACGGTAAATACTGTCAACTTTACCTTTTTTGATATTGCAGACAGCCTTTCAAAACTTTTGAATACTACAATTACCTACAAGAACCCAACAACCGAATCATTTATTGCCGTTTTGCAAAGCAATGGTTTACCCCAAGCAGCAATCGATGGTATCCTGCTTTGGGTTAACGCGATACGTGACGGATATTTCGAATCAGATTCCTCTGACCTTGAGTTACTGCTCGGAAGAAAACCCGCGGGCTTGGACAGCATGCTTACTAAACTTTACAGTAAATAGATTTGAGTAGTTCAGAACTATATCAATTTGCAAACATATGATTTAAGCAGAAGGTGTGAAATATTCACCTTCTGCTTATAAAATCCAACACTTAAATTAGCATTGGCATATAAACCAATTCTATTTCCAGATAAAGTAGGGTATTGGTCTAAAGTTAAATTTTACCATTTTCTATTAAAAAGTTCTTAGATTCTAATTTAAGAATAGTCACACCAGTACTTTTTGTCTTAACCTGTGTAATTTTGTCACATTCCTAAAAATTTCCCCTTATTTTTTTGTTGACATGCCCTTGTTTTCTTGTTAATTTAGCACTCGTAATTATAGAGTGCTAATAAAACTACATATAATATTTTTAATAAAAATCCATAAAAGGAGGTTACATGAATATTAAACCTTTGCACGATAGAGTTGTTGTAAAACCAATGGCTGCTGAAGAAAAAACCAAAGGCGGCATTATTCTTCCCGATACCGCGAAAGAAAAACCAATCGAAGGAACCGTTGTTGCTATCGGAACCGGTAAAGTTACCGAAGAAGGCAAAACTCAGGGTTTAACCGTTAAAGTTGGTGACAAAGTGCTGTACGGCAAATATAGCGGTACAGAAGTTTCCGTTGATGGTGAGGATTTACTCATCATGCGCGAAAGCGACATTTTTGCAATTATTAATTAATTTTTGAAAGGAAATATAACTATGGCAAGCAAATTAATTGAATTTGATGTTGAAGCCCGCGCGAAACTGAAACGCGGTGTTGATAAGTTAGCTAATGCAGTAAAAGTAACCTTAGGCCCTAAAGGCCGTAATGTAATCCTCGAAAAGAAATTTGGTGCACCTACCGTTACAAAAGACGGTGTTTCTGTTGCAAAAGAAATTGAACTTGAAGATGCAGTAGAAAACATGGGCGCTCAGATGGTTCGCGAAGTAGCAAGCAAAACCAGTGATGTTGCCGGTGACGGAACAACAACAGCTACCGTTTTAGCCCAGGCTATTTACCGTGAAGGATTGAAAAACGTTACAGCGGGTGCAAATCCAATGGATTTGAAACGCGGTATCGATTTAGCAGTTAAAGCTGTTATTACAAACCTCCGCTCGATGAGCAAAGATGTTGAAGGCAGAAATGAAATCGCTCAGGTTGGTTCTATTTCAGCTAACAACGATAAAACCATTGGCGAGTTGATTGCAGACGCAATGGAAAAAGTCGGTAAAGACGGCGTTATTACCGTCGAAGAAGCAAAAGGCACTGATACCGGAATGGATGTTGTTGAAGGCATGCAGTTCGACCGCGGTTACCTTTCACCTTACTTTGTTACCGATGCTGAGACCATGGAAGCAGTTTTAGAAAATCCTTTCATCCTCATCCACGACAAAAAAATCAGCGCTATGAAAGATTTACTCCCGGTATTGGAGAAAGTTGCTCAGCAGGGCCGCTCACTCCTTATCATTGCTGAAGATCTTGAAGGCGAAGCTTTAGCTACTTTAGTAGTTAACAAACTCCGTGGCACACTCAAAATCGCTGCTGTTAAAGCTCCGGGTTTTGGTGACAGACGGAAAGCAATGCTCGAAGATATCGCAGTACTTACCAATGGTACCGTTATCTCCGAAGAGCGCGGATTCAAACTTGAAAACGCTACCGTTTCTTATCTTGGTACCGCTAAAAAAGTTGTTATAGACAAAGATAACTGCACCCTTGTTGAAGGAAGCGGATCAGAGGAAGAAATCAAGAAAAGAATTAATGA
>JACPGF010000123.1 GCA_016182615.1 Ignavibacteriales bacterium | reverse complement strand
TAAAAGCTGTGTCTCACTAGAAGCAATCTCGCTTTCAATACTGAGGACATCCGCCTGGCTTGTCCGGTTTATTGAGAATGTAGTTTCCATCGATTTGATCAGGTCTTTCAAAAACGCGATGCTTTTTATCTGAACATCGGTCTTCCGGTCTACCAGCCACAGGGTATAATAGGACATTTTGATTTGTCCTGTTAAGTTTACTTTGTATGCAGTATAGCTGTCACCTTCAACTTTGGCGTTCCTCTTCTCAACTTCCGTCATGGCTCCAAGCTTATCTCCAAGGGGGAACATCTGAGAAACTGCCAGGTTGTTTGAAATTGCCTGATTCAGAATATTGACATCGTTTATCGGCACCTGGGAAAATTCAAGTGACACGTTTGGCGCCGGGTAGTTGTTTACCGATTCTGCCCGGAATTCCGAAGCCTTTACTTTGTATTGAAGGGCTTTTAGCTGTGGATTGTTTGCAACTGCTTCAGCTATCAACGAATCCAGACTTTGAGAATTCAGATTAAAATTCAGCAAAACAATAAAACTAGCCATCAGGATTTTAGTCAGCGGAAAATTTAAGTGAATTCTTAAATTCATCACAGGGTTTCCCCGTAAGCTCATTTTCTTTATTATCCGTTCCATTATTCTCCCTCCTTCATCCAGTCGGCCATTTTCGAAATGTCGAGGGTGCCTTTCTTTAGTGCATGCTCTTTCATCATGGCAAATAATATCGGTGTTACAACCAGCACGTGAACCGCAGACGTCAATAGTCCGCCGATCATCGGAGCGGTCAGGGGTTTCATAACGTCTGAGCCGGTACCCGTTGACCACATCACCGGAACTAGTCCAACCATTGCGGTAGCCACTGTCATTAATTTTGGCCGCAGGCGAAGTACGGAGCCTTCGACGGTTGCATCATAGATGTCTTCGTTGGTTAACGGTCCCCGCAGCCCTTTGTGGAATGCCCGCAGTTTCCTGTCTAATGCTTCATGCAGGTAAATAACCATCACAACTCCGGTTTCCACCGCAATTCCGTATAGCGCTATGAAGCCTACCCACACGGCAACAGAAAAATTGTATCCCAGAATATATACCATGTACATTCCTCCTATGAGTGCGAAAGGCACGGATAGCATCACAACGCCTGCTTCCACGTAATTCTTTAAAGTCATATAGAGCAGTAAGAAAATGATCAGAAAAACAATGGGCATAATTACTTCAATAGTCTGCTGTGCCCTTACTTTGCTCTCGTACTGCCCGCTCCAGGTATAACTGTATCCGGCAGGAAGACTCAAACCGGCTTCAATTACTTTCTTCGCATCAACCATCACGTTTCCCATATCTCTGCCGCGGGTGTTCATAAATACTATGGATCGCAGCATACCGTTCTCGCTGCTTATCATCGGGGGGCCAGTCACTGTTTTAATATCTGCCAGTTCTGATAAAGGTATATAGGTCACGGCATTCTGATCGGTTGCCGTCAGTGAAAACTCGCTGTGGTTATCTGTTGGCACTATAGCCGCGCTTGAGGTCTTACTGCTTCCCATCGATGACATTCCACCGCCGGAAGCCCCTCCGCTTTTACCACTCATTGCACTGATGCCGGATGAACTGGAAGCCATCCCGCCCGACAGGCTTACTGGTACGATCAAACTTTTTAGTTCTTCAACATTGCTTCGGTAATCTTTCTCATATCTCATTCGTATTGGAAAGCGCATTCTTCCTTCAATGACCACACCCAGGTTCTGTCCGCCGATTGCAGTTTCAATAATATCCTGCAGATCCCTGATGTTCACGCCATACCGTGCAGCAATACCTCGCTTTATCTGGATATCTGGATATCAAGATAATAGCCGTTCTGAACTCGCTCAGCCACAACATCCGCGGCCCCATTTACCGTTTTCAGTAGGCCTTCTGCTTTGATCGCGTATGCCTCAAGGGTGTCCAGGTCCGGCCCGAATATCTTAAAGCCAATATCCGTTCTGACACCGGTAGAAAGCATATTTATCCGGTTTATTATCGGTTGTGTCCATCCGTTCCGTACTCCGGGTATCTGGAGTTTCTTATCTAATTCTGCAACAATATCCTGTTTCGTGATCCCCTTACGCCACTCGCTCTTCGGTTTCAACAAGATGATAGTTTCGATCATGCTTAGTGGGGCATTGTCTGTTGCCGTTTCAGCCCTACCGGTTTTGCCCAGAACGTGGTGTACTTCAGGAACCGACTTAATGATCTTGTCCTGCTCCTGGAGAATACGGTTCACTTCGGTTATTGATGCGCCAGGCAGTGTCACTGGCATGTAGAGGATAGAACCCTCGTCCAACGGCGGCATAAATTCGCTGCCGGTATTCAGGATCATGGGGATAGTTATAAGCAATGCCAAAAGATTCAATCCTATGGTGATTTTCCGGTGTTTTAAGACCCAATGAATCACCGGCTCATAAAGGCGTTTGAAAAATCTTGTGGTAGGGTTTTTGTCTTCCGGCTTGAAATTGCCTCGCATCAGCATGGTCATTAAAACCGGTATCAGTGATATAACCACAATGGCGGAGCCAAGCATTGCAAACGACTTGGTGAATGCCAGCGGACGGAAAAGCTTTCCCTCCTGACCGGTCAGCATGAATACCGGTAAAAAAGAAACCAGGATAATGAGTTCTGAAAAGAATATCGCTCGTCCTACTTGTTTTGCGGAGTCTATGGATATCCTGGCATACTCCTGTTTCGTCAAATGTCCTTTTTCTTCTATTGCCTTTGCCAGGTTTCGGTATGCATTCTCCACCAGAACAATTGAGGAATCGACTATCACTCCCACCGCGAGTATGATACCTCCAAGGCTCATGATATTTGAGGAAATATTGAAAAGATACATGAGAATAAAGGCGATGAGAATTGCTATTGGAAGTTCTATCAGTATCCTGATAATACTCCTGAAATGGAGCAGGAATATCATCACCATTATTGCTACGGTTATCGACGCTTCGATGAGAGCCCGTTCCAGTGTTCCTACTGCTTCATGTATCAGTGTGCTCCGGTCATAGGAGGTCACAATTTCAACTCCGGTAGGCAGTCCGGGGGTAATTTCTTTAATTTTTTCTTTTACCCGTTCAATCACTTTTTGAGCGTTCTCTCCGGTACGCATAACAACAATACCGCCGACAGCCTGGCCTTCGCCGTTTTTTTCCAAAGCGCCGCGCCGTATGTCGCCGCCGATTTGAACTTTAGCCATATTTTTCAAGAGGATTGGAATACCGTTAGCGCCGTTTTTTATGACGGTGTTTTCTATGTCATCTGTCGATTTAATATAACCCTGTCCACGTACAAAATATTCGGCGTCGCTTACCTCCAATATTTTGCCGCCAACTTCGTTGTTGCTTTTTTGAATGGCATTCACCACATCGGCTACCGTAAGGTTATAGGCATGCAGGTCGGTAGGATTGACATCAACCTGGTATTGCTTCACGTATCCGCCAATACTGGCAACTTCTGCCACGCCATCAACAGAAGACAGTTTATACCGAATATACCAGTCCTGAATTGACCTTAACGCGCCCTGATCGAAGTTCTTGCCTTCCACGGTGTACCAGAAAATATGTCCTACTCCTGTCCCGTCACGAAAACGAACGACATGCCGAACATTGAAGAGGCCCGGACAGCCTTTACATGCGGCAATCCCTGTAATCCAGAGACAATTGGATAAGTCACCTGGTTTTCGATAATTTCAGGGGAACGTCCCATCCATTCCGTAAAAATGATTACCTGGTTTTCCGAAAGGTCAGGTATAGCATCTACCGGCAGATTAACAACGCTGTAAATACCGGCGCCAATTATCACCAGATAGATAAGTATCACAAAAAATCGGTTATTTGCCGACCACTCTATTATTTTCTCAATCATTGAAGAACTCTATGGTTAATTAATATTATGATTATCGAACTGATTACAAAATATGTTTATTTTTTTGTGCAGCGGCTAAGGACAAAATCGCATAAATCAGAAGCCCTACAATTATCAAAAATATTATATTCCAAAATAACACCATATTCACATCTTAGATTATTTTTTCATTTAAATAGCAATAACCGTACCAATGTAAAAACTATTATTATGGTGATTTTTAGGGGTGGTGCGAGGTGAGTCAATAAATTTATTTAAAAAACGACTTAAAAATATTTAGAGGACGAATACATAAAAAGCCGATCCATTCATATTTGTTCGCGCACATTTTTAATGGACAGTTTATAGTTTTCTATTTTGGAGTAGAGTGTAGGCAAAGAAATTTTCAAAATCTCTGCCGCTTTCGTTTTTTGCCAACCGGTGTGTTCTAAAATTGCAAGGATGTGCTCCCTCTCCATCTCTGCTAAGGATAAAAGCTCTCTTTTTGAGATTCTCCGGTTTGTTTCATAATTTAGTGCAAGGCGATCAAGTTGCAATACGTTACTCGTTGTCAGGACTGCTGCCTGTAATAATTTGTTCTCCAGTTCACGGACATTACCCGGCCAGGAATAATTGAGGAACCCTTCCAAAGCTTCATCGGTGATTGCCCTGATCTCCTTATGAAGCGTATCATTGATTTTCAGTAGAAAGTACTGGGTAAGGAGTGGGATGTCTTCTTTACGGTCACGAAGAGGTGGAATTTCAACCATCAGGACTTTCAATCGATAGAAAAGGTCTTCTCTGAATTTTCCTTCTTTAACCAGTTGTTCAAGATTGCGGTTAGTTGCCGCAATAATTCTGGCAGTCATAGGCATTGTCTTTTCTCCGCCGACGCGCTCAAATTCTTTTTCCTGAAGAACGCGCAACAATTTTACCTGTAGGTTCTGTGACATCTCGGAGATTTCGTCTAAAAAAATGGTACCGCAATAAATGGAAATTGTTGCGTAATGCCACTGTAATGGATTGATTTTGCGACGAGTTCTTTACCTGTACCACTTTCACCCTGAATCAAAACAGTTACCATGTTGGATGAAATGTGACCTATCTGTTTATATATTTCACGCATATTCTGTGATTTGCCAATAAACTTTATTTTTGAATCGAATGCGGCATGTTCGGTTATTATCTCAAGCCGCTCATTCAGTTCTTTTGTTTCCAATGCTCGCAGAATTGTTATTTTCAGGCGCCCCAGATCTAGAGGTTTTTCTATATAATCATATGCGCCCTTTTGCATTGCTTCTACCGTAGTTGCGAAATCATCATGCGCAGTGATTAGAACAAATTGCGTCTTCGGGGCAAGTCTCTTGATTTTCTCAAGTACATCCATCCCGGATATCCCAGGCATTTTCAGATCCGAGATCACTAAGTCCGGATCATTTGCAGTAATTAGTTTTATCCCGTTTTCGCCATCGCTCGCCGTTAAAACGCTATGTCCTAGTTTTGTAATGTAATTAGATAAGCTTTGACGAATCGAGATATCATCATCAATTATTAATATTTTTGACACAAATTATTCCTTCCTGGTAGCCATATTTCAAAAGTAGTCTTCTCGCGGTTCACTGGGATATATTCAATAGTTCCATTATGTAGTTCAATAATCTTCTTCGCTATGGAAAGTCCCAGGCCGGTACCGGCATGTTTTGACGAATAAAAAGGTTCAAAGATTAATTCTCCATCCAGATTTATGTTGCCAACATTACTCACGGATATTCTAATTCCGCTCTCGACTTTTTGGGCTGATATTTCAACAGCCTCATTTTCATTCACGGCTTCGATTGCATTCTCGATCAGGTTTATAAAGACCTGTTTTAGTTTATCATAGTCTGCATTGATTAAGCATGATTCACAATGAACAGCTACGGATATATTTTTTTCCTTGATTTGCGAATCGAGGAGTTGAAGTACTTCAGTTATTAATTTATCAAATAAAAAAGTAACACATACCAGATCCATGTGCTTGGCAAATTGAAGAATTTCTTTCGTTAATTCAATAATCCTGTATATTTCTCTTTGAATAATTTCAAGGCTTTCCGCATTTCCTGTATATATAGCAGTATCTTCAGCCAGCATATCAATATTTAATTTTATGGAAGTGAGCGGCGTTTTTATTTCGTGCGCAAGAATCGCTGCCATTTTCCCTAATGCTGATAGTTTCTCGGCATTAAACAATTCTTTCTCCATCTGTTTCCGCCGAGTGATATCTATCCCAACAAAAAGAAGCCCGGCAAATTGTGCAGATTCATTGTAAATGCCCGTCATAGTAAAATATATAACTTTAGATTTGCCGCTCAATGAGGATGTGTATAAAATTTCATCGGAAATTTGTCCCTCTATTTGAAGTTTGTGCACAAGTGCATCATAGCTCTCGGTTATTTTTGATGGAAGTTCAAGAACCAGAAATTGCTGACCAACAACCACACCCATCTCCACTTCGGCGAGTTCACAGAATTGAGGATTCCCTTCAATAATTTTTCCAGAGACATCGGTTACAACGATTCCGGCAATTGATTTATCGAATGCATTCAGCAGAACCATAATACGTCTCTGCTGCTGTGACATCTGTTCCGAATTGTTTTCAAGCGTTTCCACCATTTCATTAAAGGCCACTGCTAAGTTCCCAATCTCATCGTTTGATCGGTAATTAATCCTCGCAGCGTGGTTCCCGCGGCGTATCTCAACAGTACTTCTCTGAATCAGTTCCAAAGGTTTTGCAATAAGTTTCATCGTTAGGTAGGTGATGGTAGCCGACACAATAATTCCTACCATGAGTGCAATAAAAAATAGTTTCTGAAGTTCGGCACTTGAGTGAGGTGGAAATAGTATTTTGGCAAGAGGTATTTGTAAAAGGAGTACAATTATTGGAACAATGACCAAAGCTATGAAAATAAGTTTTTTTCGGAGCGAAAGCGTTGGTTTTTCCGTAAATGGTTTTTGGAATAAATCATATCTCTCTATCAAAAATGCACTGAAGATTATGAATCCAACTAGGAATGCCAATGGACTTATCTCCACAACAAAATAGAAGCCCAAAAGCCAAGGTAACAATAAACCGAAGATGAACGTAATTGAGTTCGAAATGATCAGACCCGCTAAGAAAATCGTATTCGGCTTTTCTGTTCTGGACTTTCCAGCCGAAGGATCGAGTAACCAATAAACATTTAAGAAAAGAAGAACAACATACCAACCTAAAAAAATAGGATAGGCAGGACTATAGTGCGCTTCGAACTTCATTTTATGGACATGAGATTCCAGTATCAGATTACCGCTCCAGAACATTATCAGTAGGGTCAATGACGGGGCCATAATCAGAATGTCTGCGGCGAAGTTTAAGGGACGATGCACTGGAAAGTTACGGACAAAATAGGTTAAGGTCAGTAAAATCAATAATAGAAGTGAATGGCAAGCTTTATCCATAGCTGTAACGTTCTCAGACCACATAAATACATAATGCACGCTGTGCGAAATAAGATAAAACACGGTGAGAGTCAGTATGAGCAAATACAACTTCGCCTGTATTTCGGCTCGATTTTGATTATGAATAATAAGAGCCAACCCTAAGGCTGCAAAAATACTTACAAACAGAAAAATAGTATTTATAAAACTTGAGCTATTTAAGTGTTCCATTTACTAATTCAATAATGATAAATCGATTCATTGTTGTCCAATAAAATAAATAAAAACGAGGGAAATCTTGGCGGTAATTTCCTCGCCAAAGTTAAGTTGAAATTTTCCATAATACAAAATACCAATAAACAAATCTTATCAATTCAATAGACATCCGATAATAGAACAAATATCAAAGTTTATATTGGGTATAACTCGATAAACAAAAATACAAAAATATAGCATATACTAACATAACCGAACTCCCAACTCATCGTTAGTGGACCAAATCAACTTACTTATGAAGTATATTGAGCTAGTCAAACTCTATGGCGAATCGCTGAAGGTTGAGGCACTCTCAAAGCTCAAAGTCCTTAAACACTTTGCTTTCCCTGCTAATTACTTTTTCACTATTGCTCATTCTCATATGGGTATAAGCACTAAAATAACAACTACTTAAGGATTTTTATATCTTTTCACATCAGGTATTATACCCGATTTCCCCAAATATTTTGGCATAAGAATACTGTAGTAAGGACATCTACGTCGCACTACTCCCCAATAAACCTATCGAATTACCTACCAAACGCGGTCCAGCCGCAAAAGTAATTATTAATTCATAATGGAGCATTCTTATGACTTGGGAAGAATTATACCCAATTTGCAAAGAACAAGCTTACTGGAGTGTACTCCGCTACGACCCGAGAAGATCTGACAAAATCCAAGAGCTCATTTGCCAAGCTTTCGAAAAATATCAGCGAGATATTGCCGCAAGTAAAGAAATAAAGAAGCAAGACTACAAATGCTTCGTAACCCAGCGCACAAAACAGCTTGACCAAAGAAGTGTCGTTAAGGGCGGAGGAGCGGGAACCAGCACAATGGACCCACTTGGATATTTTCGTCGCAGAAATGATTCAACCACAAGTGTTGTTCAGTTCGATGACTGGATGACAGGCAGTGTTCGCAACAAGCAGGTTGTGGATGACTCACTGGCATTCAATGTAGATTTCAAATCCTGGCTTGAAAAACTCAATGAATCCCAGCGTCGGGTGCTTGATCTCCTAATTGAAGGCTACAAAGCTTCTAAGATCGCCGAGTTGCTAAAAATATCCACCCAGCAGATTAGAGCCAGGATTCTGGAGTTGAAGCGCTCTTTTGTAAGGTTCTTTCATATCCGAGAGCATAAAAGCTTGTGCTTAACTTGATCCATTTGGGTCAAGTTTTTTATCATTTAAATATAGGAGTCGTCCAATGGACAAAAAATCTATTAATAAATTTGCCAAGAAATTTCTTAAGACCTGCGTCATTTTGCTTTATAATGGATTGGTCAAGAAAAATAAGAAACACCAGGAGAAAGGAACCGTCCATGAACCTGAAAAAAATTAAAAAATTTGCAAAAGCATTGCTTGTAGTTGCAAGTGTGTTGCTGCCTATGTTAGGCAAAAAGAAGTAAAAACAATAGCCGCTGGCTTTACCGGCGGCTTTTAATCGCCTACTAGAGCCTGTAAAAAATCCAAAAAAAATATTATATCGAGTTTTCATTTACCCAATAAAAAGGGTACCCCATCCTAAAGTTCTGAACAAGGGAACCCGTATAGCCTTTACGGCGGGTGGGTAAACGAAACACCCGCAAATTCAGGTTTGAAATCCTGCGTTACCATTTTCCATAGCATTCGGTAATATCAAACCATATCTCACTAATTTTACCGTTTTCGTCCATCAGGACAAGCCGATCATAGTAGCCGTCTTTATTTCTAAATAGCTCTTGAAAGAGAACTGTAAAATGTAATCTGATGACAGAAAAGATCCGTGCAAGAAAGCGATATTCTGCATCAACGCCTTCACGGTCATTTTGAGCCCCGATAATCTTAATTGCTTCTCTTATCGAAGTACCCGCCCCACCTTCATATTTTACCATTTATTCTCCTCAAGTTTATCAACTCCGACTAGAGAGAGCATTTCATCCGTGATGGGTAAGTTCTTGTGTATGGCCAGCCAGACATTTGCCCCGTCAACCTCATACTTTAAGCCTAAACATGCAGCAGCGGCTATGATTGCTCCGTTCGGAATATAAGTTCCCATAAACCGTTCAAGCTTGTGTTTTTGCCAGTAGCTCAGGGCGTTCTTATGATTAACGCTCTTGGTTCTCTTACAAAGACTAAGGAAGGCACATGCCAGTTGAAATTCCGGAAATGCCTGTTGTAACTGCGCCCTCCATTCCGTGTAAGACTCATGTTTAAGGCTGGTAATGCCAGCAGATGTGATACTTGGATTTTGTAACATTATATTATCAAGATCCCTGTGTGAAAATTCCTGGGCTAAGCGTTTTATGTTATCCCGTATTTGTTTTACCTGAGATTCGTTCATAAAACTTCTCCTTTTACATCATGCACAGATGGCACTTCAATTGGAATGCGGTTATGCAAATTGTTATATGAATTATTTGCAATATCGCGCCACCTAAATCTTGTCCCTTCTTTAGACGCAAAGGAGTTGAAGTAGTCTTCTATTTCTTTTTTACCACTACCTTTACCAAAATATTTACCGACAATGATTTTGTTCGTCTTTTTTAGATTAAATTGCATATTTGTACCCCTTATACAAAAATTATGTGTTTGTAGTGTCCCTGTGGTGTGCATCCTGAGAGCAGACCTTTGTAGATTGGGAGGTCTTGATTGGTTACTTCGCGTACCCATTTATATTTGTAAGATAAGTAACGAACTGCCCAGGGTGTAACCCAAAACCCCATTTGCTTTGAAAGATACTCACTTGTTTTATACATACCATTGAATATGACCCAAAGATCATAAAGCTCTCGCTCGGTATATTTTTGCAGAAGTTTATAGGTAGTTGATTCTTTGTTAGGTTTTCTGTTTTTTGGATAGTTTCTTTTCATTTTTTACCCCTTGTTTAAGATCCCTGTGCAAAAAGCGTTTCTATTTTTTAGATTAAATGCACTGGACCAAGTCTTGTACTGTAAATAATATAACCTACAGATCTTGAATTGTCAAGTTTTGTAATTCCTGTTTTTTGGGGGGGGTGTTGTAGTTGCGTAGCTATAGCACATTAAAAATTGCATGTACACCACGTACACCCTGTGCGGCCATTTTTGCTGTAACACCTATAACGCCCTGCCGGGTGGAATGCACGTTTATATAAAGGGGTGTAGGGTTACGCACCTCTTGCGCCTATGGCACCTACAATATCCCAAATCAGGGTGTGTAGGTGTTATAAGTGCACATCCTGCGCCAGGTATCAATATAGGTGTTGCAACTGCGCAACTAAACTAGCCCAGCAGTGGTTATCAGTGGTTTAGTTTCTAAAAAAGTGGTTATCTAAACTGCATAACCACTGCGAATAGTGCGTTTTTAG
>JACPGF010000122.1 GCA_016182615.1 Ignavibacteriales bacterium | reverse complement strand
TGGCAACATTTTCATAGGCCGAGTTTCTGAAGCCTGGAAGAACCGTTATAGCAAGAGCAACGTGTAATCTTTTAACATTTGAGTATCACCGGAACTCTGACCGGACTCCATATATTTGGAAGCAATAACTAATTGATCACATTTTTAATCTTCCCAAAAACTCCACCCAAAAATCATGTGAACCCAGCTTAGGACAAAATGCCGTATACCCGGTATGGAACTAAACACACTTATTCCGTGGTTTTTAAGTATATTAACAACCTATTATTAAGGAAATTATGCTAGCATATCAATACTTTTTAGTTTTGCATATAGTATCAGCAGTAGTCTGGCTTGGAATGATTCCGGCCGAGTTTATTTTAAGTAAATATATTCTGAACAGCGAAGGCAAGAACAGTAACCGTGAACTGACAGCCGTGTGGCTTAAATTGTTAAACCTTTCGGGCATGTTAGGCCTTACCGGTATTCTTATCTCAGGTATTGGTATGGTGTATCTGCACCCTGTTTTCGGGTTTTTCCGGTTTTCCGCGGATCATTGGCTGGTTTCAAAACAAATTATCACGCTTGCGCTAATTGTTTTAACCGGCGTGTATTTTATTCCGCTCGGTAAAAAAACAAGGTTAGCACTTGGTGCCGATTTAACGAATAATACACCTTTGGCAAACGAAGTGTTTGCCACAATTAAAAAACTTTCCGGTTTGGCAAAAATTATGGCCGGACTGCTCATAATCAATTTTATTTTTGGCATTTTGCACAGCATACTCTCATTGTTTTAAGGTTTTTTAGCCAAACAGCATGAAAAAACAAGTTCTTCTTATGGGCTCAAGCGGCTCGATTGGCAAAAGCACTCTTGATGTTATCCGCTGTTTTCCTGATTTGTTCGCAGTATCTGGTTTAACGGTTAACAGCAATACCGGGGTGCTTTTAGAACAGATAGCAGAATTCAGCCCGCGCGTTGTCGCGGTTAGGGATGCCTTTCAGGCAGAGGAAATAGCAAAACATCTGCCTCCGGGAATTACACTATATAAAGGTGATGAAGGCTTGCGGCAGATTGCAGCCGAAACCGAGTATGATATATTTTTGGGTGCGATGGTCGGGTTCGCGGGTTTATCACCTACCATTGAGGCAATAAAACGAGGTAAACGTATTGCCCTTGCCAATAAGGAAACCTTAGTTGTCGCCGGGGAACTTATTACGGGTTTATGCAAACAATATAACGCGGAATTATTGCCCGTGGACTCGGAACATAGCGCTATTTTCCAGTGCCTTGTGGGTGAGAGCAGCAGCAATGTGCGACAGCTTATTATTACTGCATCCGGGGGTCCGTTTTATAATTTACCGAAAGAACAGTTTTCCTCTATAACCTTGCAGCAGGCTCTAAATCATCCAACATGGAAGATGGGCTCCAAGATTACTATCGATTCAGCTACCCTGATGAACAAGGGGCTCGAGGTAATCGAAGCGCGTTGGTTGTTTGGTTTCCCGAAAGAACAAATTTCGGTTGTCGTCCATCCGCAGTCCATTATCCATTCGATGGTGGAATTTATTGATGGCTCGATTAAAGCTCAGCTCAGCACTCCGGATATGAAACTGCCCATACAATACGCCTTAGCCTATCCGGACCGTATTCCGGCGGGACATGTAACAACAAATTTTCCACTTATAGCACAACTAACCTTTTTCGAGCCGGATACGTCAAAATTCGAGTGCCTGAATTTGGCTTTTCAGGCGCTGCACGCAGGCGGAACCGCACCGTGCATACTTAATGCTTCTAACGAAGAGGCTGTTTCCCGGTTTTTACGGGGGGAGATTTCTTTTACAAAAATTCCGTATATTATTAACAAGGCTTTAGATTTGATTCCTTTGTGCCATGCGCCGGGCATGGATGATATTTTTGACTGCGACCGGGAAGTCCGATTAGCAGTAAATAGTTTTTAATTTTAGTTGGAGATAAGTTCTTATTATGATAGTTAACGAAGTATTATACTTTATCATTACGATAGGAATTCTTGTATTCGTACATGAATTCGGTCATTTTGCTGCGGCAAAACTTAGCGGTATGCGTGCTGATGTTTTTGCAATCGGCTTCGGATACCGGCTTTTTGGCTGGAACAAGATTACCGGGTTTACATTTGGTGAGCTTGCTAAAGATTTTGACGGAGGCGGCAATACCGATTACCGGTTGTGCCTGTTGCCTTTAGGCGGTTATGTTAAAATACCGGGTATGGTTGATGAAAGCGGTGATGTTTCTTTTGCAGACAAAGAACCGCAGCCTTGGGAGTTCAGAGCCAAATCGACTTCAAAAAAAGTGTTTGTTATTACCGCCGGTGTATTAATGAACCTTATCCTTGCTTACCTGATATTTTTCGGCTCTAACTTTTTTATAGGCAAATCAGTAACAAAAACAACCACTATTGGATTTGTTGAACCGGGAAGCCCTGCAGAAAAATCCGGCTTTGTTGAGAATGATAAAATCATTTCCATTAACGGAAAAACCGTCAGCTATTGGGAAGAAATCAGAAATGAAATTTTCATCAATACCATGGGGCAAAATATTACTGTTGAAGTTGAACGTAACGGTTCGCGCCTCCCGCTGCATGTTGACAGAAAAATTATTCCTTCGGATGAGAGCAAAGCACTTTTCCTTATGACTGAAAAACTCCGGCCGGTAGTAGCGGATATTCTTAAAGGCTCACCCGCGGACTCTGCAAAAATTCAGGCAAATGATATTTTATTGTCGATTAATGGAGCCACACTCCATAGCATTAAACAAACTATAGAAACAATTTCCCATAACAAGGAACAGGCTGTTGCTCTTAAGGTTTTACGGGAGAAAGATACAGTCAGTTTAACTGCATTGCCCGGTAAAGACGGTAAACTTGGTATCATGCTGGGCGGTTACGCCTTCCTCGGCGAAACCGAAAGAAAAACTCAAGGGTTTTTAGGCTCTCTTTCACATGGTGCCACTGACCTTGTTAAAACCGTCAATCTCACTTTCGTGATGATAAAACGGGTATTCACCGGTGAAATTGCCTTCGGGAAAGCATTTGGCGGCCCTATTAAAATTGCACAGTTTGCCGCAAAATCTGCTGACTCGGGAGTCTCCAGTTTCCTGATGTTTATCGGATTATTGAGCCTGAGCTTAGCTATCCTTAACATTTTACCGATTCCAGCGCTTGATGGCGGGCATCTTATCATGATTTTGATTGAAGGCATTATAAAGCGGGAAATACCGATTAAAATTAAAATTGCAGTTCAGAATACCGGATTTATTCTGCTGCTTTTATTAATGGCATTTATTCTGTATAACGATTTCCTCTCCCTGTAAAATATTTCGTTTAGAATTACAACAGGCCGGGTGCAACATTGTATCCGGCCTGTTTTCGTTTAAATTACTCATGTTACGCAAAATTGGGCTAAAGCCAAGTGTGTATGGGTGTGGGACTTGTGATCCCCCGGTTTACCCAATGCCTACCAAGGGGGCAGTGGGATAAATCCGGGGGAGAAAATTGAAACAACCCAAAACAGGCTTTAGCCACCGACCTGTTGCTTTTTGAAAAATCATTGCTCGAACGCTAACAGAATCAATTTGGGCTTGAACCAGACTTTAGCCCGAATTACGTAAAGCGAGTATAGTACTATGGTCCCCTAATTTTTTAGCGGCATTAACACTGTCTAAAAACGATCACCGCCCAAGGGACAAGTTTTTCACTAAAGCGACACACCCATTTTTTCAAATAAGGGAGACTTCGGAAAAACAAAGTCGAAATATTCTTTTGAAAAATTTGAGTTTTAGCACAGCCTCAAAAAATCTGACGTTATGGCACAGAGTTCAATTTACTATGCTATTATAGTGAAGGATAGAATGTGTAAAATCTACGTTACTATTTTCCACCAATTTTTGACTTGAAACCTGATGGTTCACATGAAATTTTAGTGGAGTTCTATTAAATAATATCTAAAATAGTTGGTTGAAAAAATTCCGCTCCGCTGGAGCTGAAATGTATCTTTTGTTACTGTTTGCTATAGCTATTCCAGCCCTGCCGGGCTTCCCGATTTTCTAAACCGCAAGTGTAATAGGATATCATTTAACTTTTGAGTTCCCTCTGGACTATAACCGGACACCGTATATTTGGAAGCAATGGCTAAGTGCTTATATTTTTAATCTTCCCAAAAACTCCACCAAAAAATCAGGTGAACCGAAACCTGATTCATATTTTATTACCGTAACTCAGAATTTCTCATTCATTATTCCGAATAAAATGAGTATTTTGTGCCTATTATCAGTTAACCAATTACAAAATTTTGCAAAAAAAATATTTTCCCGTTATTCTTTTTATTCTCTTGGTATGCAATACCGGCAATGCTCAAGTGAAGGGCACTGGTATCGGAATGTCGTTTGGTGAACCCACTGCTTTCGGTTTGAAACATTGGATAAGTGAAACTTCAGCAATAGAAGTTATGGCCGGTTCATCTGTTGCAACGGAATATTACCGGATTAGCTTTTCCATAGATTATTTGAAGCATGATTTTGAGGCTCTGAAAACGCGGTCAAAACTCCCATTGTACTATGGCATGGGCATCAGCGCTGCTTCGCGTTCAGACGGCCCGATGCGCTATGGCATTCGTGGCGTGGCAGGTATCATGTGGCATACAGTACGGTTTCCTGTTGACCTGTACCTGCAAACTTCACCAACAATGCATGTATTGCCTGAAACAAGTTTCTGGTTTAACATGTCAGCAGGGTTCAGGTATTTCTTTATGCAAGAGCGTTAATGGCCGATTTCCTGTTTTCGATAGATACCGCGGTTTTTTATTTTTTTAACCACGCTTTATCAAACCGGGTCTTTGATATTTTCTTCTCCTTTATTACCACCTCACGTAATTGGGTTCCAGTATATATTATTGGAATTATGTGGATTATATACACGAAAAAGAAAAAGGGAGCTGTGATTGTATTACTGGCGCTGTTACTAGTAGCTTTAACTGATATGCTTGGATTCCGGGTATTTAAGGAAATATTTGCCCGACCACGGCCATTTAAAACACTGACAGATGTTCTGCTCCCCAACGGGCCAACGGGAACGTTTTCTTTTCCATCCAACCATGCGCTTAACAATTTCGCGATTGCCACTTTTTTCTCGGCAATCTATCCCAAAGCACGCGTGTGGCTGTTTATTGCGGCTTCGCTTGTTGCCATATCGAGAGTTTATACAGGCGTCCACTACCCGAGTGATATACTGGCAGGAGCAGCGGCCGGTGCTGCCTTTGGCTATCTGTTCGTGCGCCTCCATCAATACATTTTACAGCGGTATGAAAAACGCCTGAGTTAGTTTCTCATGTGCACATGCTTTTATTGGTCCTCTATGAATGTGTGTTGGTATCCATAGGCTATTCTGTTACTTTTGACATAAAATACTTTTCAAATTATCCACACTTTTCATTTTAGAGCCCCGCAAATTAAAACTTTAACAATCCCCTTTTTACCAACCGATACTCCCGGTACAAAACATTTACATTCTTCATTATTCATTATTAATTACTTCTTCCCTGTTTTTTACCCTTTACAATGCCGTGTGTATTATCGTCCAATTTAGTATTTTAGAGTATATAATATCAGTTTCCTGCAGCCTTGGGCATTGTGGCTGTCAGGGAATCAATTAAGCAATCGGTTCCAAACGTGAAAACTATCCGGAGAGCAAATGAAGAAATTCTATTTACTTTTATTATTATCGGTACTGCCATTACAGGCACAAACCAAAACATATTTCGATGCGCCATTTGGTGCAGGCGGTGGATATACACCATCGTGGCTTATTCCCGATTTGAAGGGCTTGAACAAATATGTCGATGCTTTTGGCACACCTGAACTCTCCACATCAGGGTTTTATGCCAGCGGCGGGGCAGGCTTCGTTTATATCGGATTTCTGCCCGGCTTACGTATAGGCGGCATGGGAATGGGCGGCTCAACAAAGGAAAGAAAAACAGTCAGCGGTTTTACCCGCGAGGTGGAATACATCTCGAATTTTGGCGGTTTTACGATGGAATACACCATTCCGCTTGTGCGGAAAGTTGGTGTTTCCGTAGGAATGGTACTTGGCGGGGGCTCATCTAATTTACAGGTATCGCGTCATAAAGCCAATGCCTTTCTGTGGGACGATGTGTGGACTGAACTTTCTGACGGCAGCAAAAAAGCTGAAAGCTACACACGTTCACTTAACCACACCTATTTTACCATTGTCCCAACATTGAATATCGATTTTTCTGTTTACCGCTTCGTCTCGCTGCGTGTTGGCGGCGGATACAGCATCGCTTTCGGGGACACCTGGAAGATGGATAATGATGTTGAAGTGGCCAATGTACCAAGTGATATTAAGAGCGGTGGATTGTATATCAGCACCGGTATTTTTGTAGGATTTTTCTCATATTAATTTAAAGAGTATTACATGAAGCATATTCTCGTTACCGGCGGTGCCGGATTTATTGGCAGCAATTACATCAACCATATTTTACAGGAGCGTGACGATTATTTTATTGTCAATCTGGACAAACTTACGTATGCCGGGAATCTTGAAAACCTTAAAGCTTCCGAGAATAATCCGCGTTACACCTTTGTTAAAGGCGATATTACAAATCATGAATTAGTTGACTATTTATTTAAAAAATTTGACATAAGGTATGTTATCAACTTCGCGGCCGAGTCTCATGTTGACCGCAGCATTCTTGGTTCGCAGATTTTTTACCAAACAAATGTCATCGGGACAAATGTTTTGCTCGAAGCTGCAAGAAGGCATAATGTGGAGCGTTTCCTGCAAGTATCAACCGATGAAGTGGAAGGGCTTTTTACCGAATCTACCCCGCTTTCACCAAACAGCCCGTATTCATCCTCGAAAACTGCGGCTGATATGATGGCAATGGCTTTTTACCACACGTATGGAATGCCGGTGCTTATTACCCGCTGCAGTAACAATTACGGCCCGCTTCAGTTCCCCGAAAAACTTATACCACTGATGATAATTAATGCTTTGCATGACAAAAAACTGCCTGTATATGGTGACGGGAAAAACGTACGGGACTGGATTTATGTAATCGACCACAACCGCGCCATCGATTTGGTATTTAATAATGGCCGTTTGGGTGAAGTCTATAACATCGGCGCGAGCACCGAAATGTATAATATCGATATCGTGAAACTGATTCTGAAAGAACTGGGCAAAACAGAGTCCTTAATAGAATATGTAAAAGACCGGCCCGGCCATGACCGCAGGTACGCTATTGACTCAACCAAAATACAAACAGAACTTGGCTGGAAACCCGAATACAATTTTGCCGATGCAATTAGCAAAACTATCCGCTGGTACCTTGACAACAAGGAGTGGTGGGAAAGAATAATTTCCGGTGCATACACGCAGTATTATCAAAAACAATACGGAAACAAATAACATGATTAATCATCAGTTAACAACAACCGGTTTTGAGTTAGATGGTTACAAGATAGTTAAACAGTTTGGTCTCGTCCGGGGTATTATCGTCCGCTCCCGCTCGATATTCGGCACCATAGGCGCTGGTTTGCAAACCCTCATCGGTGGTAATATAACTTTGCTTACCGACCTTTGTGAACGTACCCGCTTGGACGCGTACGACATGATGCTGAAACATGCCGAGGATGCAGGCGCCAATGCTGTAGTCGGCATCAGGTACGATGCAACCGAGGTTATGAGCGGCGTTACCGAGGTGTTATGCTATGGTACCGCTGTAAAAGTTGAAAAGGTCTGATGACGTTTCTTAATCCCGCCGTACTTTTTGGCCTGCTGGCGGCAGGCATTCCTGTGCTTATTCATCTGCTTAATTTACGGAAGCTTAAAAAGATTGAAATAAGCACACTCGTTTTTTTGCAGGAGATGCAAAAGAACAAGATTAAAAAGATAAAATTAAAACAACTGCTTTTACTGCTGCTGCGGGTACTTATCGTATTAGCGTTAGTTACTGCATTTGCACGACCGACCCTGCAGTCGGTTACCTTTGGCAGTGCATCGGCAGCAAAAACTACGGCTGTGTTTATTGTCGATGACTCGTACAGCATGAACGTGCTTGATGTGAGCGGCTCAAAGTTTAATTTAGCAAGGCAGTATGTAAAAAAACATATCGCGAATTTGCAGGAAGGCGATGATGCCGCAGTGCTGTTTACTTCACGGGCGGGAACAGAAACACCCGCATTAACCGGAAACCTGAAAAGTCTTCTCTCAATTGTTGATGAAGCAAGGATTTCGGATGTCAGCAGGTCATTACATGAATCGGTTCTTATAGCCGCCCAACTTATCGGTGCCTCGGACAATTTCAACAAGGAATTATATATCCTTTCAGACCTGCAGCAGAGCAGGCTTATTACCGATTCACTATTTACCGATATGAGCGCCCTTTTAACGGAACGTGTGCAAGTGTACCTGTTTCCGTTGCCTGGCAGGCAGCCATATAATCTTGGTATCGACAGCATGCATGTTAATTCTGCTATCTTGCAGAGGGATAAACAGCTGAGGACGACGGTTTACCTGCACAATTATACTGATGCCGCGGTAAAAAACAGCGTTGCCTCGTTGTTTATTAATGGTGAGCGTGTCTCTCAAAAAGGTTTCTCGGCCGAACCCGGAGCAACTGTTCCCGTTCAACTGGAAGCCGTAATAAAAAACACCGGATATCTTGAAATTGTTGCTGCAATTGAAGATGATGATATACAGACAGATAATAAAGTGTACGCCGCGGTAAAAGTGCCCGACCAAATTTCCATTGGAATTTTTGAAAAGCAGCCGGGTGACAGCAGGTTTATACAAGCCGCTCTCAACGCGGATGATTCGTTAACCTCGATTAAAACGGAAATAAAACCGCTTGGTATGTTACCCTCAACAGGTCTGGAAAAATACGACTTGCTGTACATTGTTGGCGCTGAAGATAAAATTTCGTTTGAAAGGCTTTCCCGTTATGTTAATGCCGGTGGAGGAGCCTTTCTCTGCCCGGGAACAAACAGCACCGCCGCGGAATACAATGTTATAAACTCCGCTCTTGGTATCCCGGCTGCATCCGGCATGCGGGAATTGAAGGATGCGCCTCTCCCATTGTATTTTGCAAAAATTGAGGATGAGCACCCTTTGTTTAACGGTATATTCAAAGACCGTAAAAAGAAAACGATTGACTCCCCTGAATTAAACCGTGTAATTCTTTTCCCTGCAAATGGGGCGGGGCGTAAACTGATTACACTAAATTCGAACGAACCGATGCTGACTGAATACCGGGTTGGGAAGGGAAAAGTATTGCTGCTTGGCATTGCTCCGGTACCTGCCTGGGGTACGCTGCCTTTCAAGGGGATTTTTATTCCGCTTGTTTACCGGGCAGTTTATTTCCTTAGCGCAAATGAATCCGAGACCACCCCGCGCTTTGCCGGTGATGAATTATCATTTGATGTAAGCCGGCAGCCCGGCAAAGTATTGAAATTGATAAAAACCGGAGGGATAAATGAAACAATTTCCGGTGTTGAGCAGATTAACGGCACTTTAAATTATAAGAAAAGTGATGTTACCGGCAATTATCAATTACAGGTAGATGGTAAAACAACCGGTGTGTATCCGGTAAATCATAATCCTGTTGAATCGGACATGAAGCTTTTGCAGCCCGCTGATTTCAAGGTGTATCTCGAGCGTCTGCATGCTGCATCGGCATTGCATATAATTAAAGACGCCGGGCGCTCTGTACAGGAAGTTAAGGAGGCAAGGTATGGGTCTGAATTATGGAAATGGTTTCTTATATTGGCTTTTATACTCGCGGTAACTGAATCGTTAATCGCCCGTGACGCAAAAAAAGACTTATCGTCGCTATAAAATGTTGTTTCAAGGACTTATTACATTACAGATGAAAAAATTATTATTTACCGTTTTACTTGCAGGATATTCGGCTTTCTCCCCTTTTTCAAGTGCACAGACAGCGCTTGAACCGTTCGATTCGATGCAGGGATGGAAAACGATACAATCCGCTGATGTCAGTGTTTCACCATCAATTGTCGGCACGGATGAGGGAAAGTGCATGAAACTGGATATAAACGCGCCACTAGCCGGTTTCGCGGGAATCCAAAAAAACTTTGCACTACGGTTCCCACTTAATTATGCATTTACCTATTTGCT
This sequence comes from Ignavibacteriales bacterium, assembly GCA_016182615.1. Classification (GTDB taxonomy): domain Bacteria; phylum Bacteroidota; class Ignavibacteria; order Ignavibacteriales; family Ignavibacteriaceae; genus JACPGF01. The sequence continues at coordinate 36,884 of JACPGF010000122.1, read as the reverse complement.
AAAAACTGATCTAACCAATGGAACGCTTGAGTTTACTTTGTCCGATAAATCCGGAAATCCATTATACACGTATAAGAAACCGTTTTACTCGGCCATGCCCGAATGGAACACAATAACCATAAAACAAAAAGATTTACTCGGCCCTTGGGCAAACCCCGATATTGACCGCCCTGCGAAACAGCCTGAAATGATTTCAATAAGCCTGATGCTGCCGCCCGGTTCTAAGGGTGTTGTATATATTGATGAACTTGCCTTAGTTGAAAGGGTAACCCCAACCGGCAGTTATACCAATCCAACCGCGTTTACCTCTTCTTCTGAAAAAGGTTTTGAAGCGTTCCGGTTATTTGATAAAAGCCTGAAGTCATTCTGGAAAAGCGCCGGCAGACAAACAAGAGAGCATGTTCTGGTTGATTTCGGCGAAACATGTGAATTCGGCGGATTAAAAATTGCTTGGGATTCGGTTATGTATGCACAGGAATTCACCGTGTCCGTTTCAGACAACGCGAAGAAATGGCGCGAACTATATTCGGTAAAGTGCGGCAATAACAATATATCATTCATACCAGTTACCGATGGAGAAGGCAGATATATTAAACTGAACCTGAACAAACCGAATAGTAAAACCGGTTACATAATTAAAGAAATCGGTATGCTGCCTGTGCAGTTCTCTGAATCGATGTCAAAGGTGTATGAAGAAGTAAAAAAAATGTTCCCCCGCGGGCTGTTCCCGGCTTTCTTCAGCAATTCTCCGTACTCGTGGAAGGTTTTCTCGGCTAAAAATGCCGTTAATTTTTCTGCAATAACAGAAAATGCAGAGCTTGAAATAGGATCCGGCAGTTATCTGCTGGAGCCGTTTGTCTATCTTGATAAACAGTTTATAACCTACGCGCAAAGCACCGACAGCACTTCCGGATTTGCCGATACGGCCGGCAGTTTAAAAGTGAGCCGCACCTATTTGCCGTGTGTAGTAACCGTGCAGCCTGTTATCGAGGATAGAGACGATACGGCGTATATGCATGTTGCTTACACGGTAAAAAATACCGGTAATAAATCTGTTCACGGCAGCTTCTCTCTTGCCATCCGCCCGTTTCAGGTAACAGGCAGAAATATGTTCGATGGGACAATTCACGGAATAGGAAGAATTGAGGAGCTTGAATTTGACGGTAAAAGGGTGGACATAAACAAAAATTTTCCATTGTACCCGTTGGTAAAACCCGATAGATTCGGCGCTTGTGAATTTAACCAAGGCGATGTGGTGCTGTATCTTAGGAATGATTCATTGCCGCCCGATACGAAAATAAAGGACGCTATTGGATTTGCCTCCGGTGCATTGCAGTACAAGCTGGCACTAAAGGCCGGGGAATCGAAGACTTTTTATTTTACCGTTCCGGTTACAACTGCTTTTTTTGATATGGCAGAAAACAACGACAAAAGCTACAACGAAGCTTATTTCAGAAAAATTTTCAAAAACTTTGCTTCAAAACAACAAGGCATTTTAATAAAAAAACCGTAAGTTTTTCATGAAGTTATAGGATGGCATATACATAACTTCACTTTTTTTCTGGAGAAGAATACCTATAACCTCAATATTTTTCGGCTGCCTATTATTGCTTCATCAGCCTGAAGGCAGACGCTGGAATTGAAAAAGCCCCGTCGAATGGGGCTCAATTTGCTTTGCCTTATAAATGATTACGTTGGTTGTTGTGGGTTATATTGATTCAAATATACTCAACCCGGGTAAGCTCTGGAGCTAGTGTCTTGACAATTTATTTTTAATACAATGTACTCGGGTTTACACTTTGAATTTTACCCTCATTTTTCATTATTCATTTTCAATTATTCATTACCACGACACTAAACACTGCATTGTTTTTAAAATAGCCGCGTATTAACCCCCGTTTACTCTTTCATCATTTCACGTAATTTTAAAACAGTTTTCCAATTACGGGTTGTTGCGGTAATTTTTAATTTTTTCTCGAACAATGAATTCGTCAGCTTCGTGTTCCCATAACCATTCGGGCAGTGCAGGTAAATATATTTTCCTTTAATGATGTACTTGTGTTGTGCCGCCTCATTATCTTTGACCAGCTCTTTGTCGGGCTCGTGCTGCATAAATGTTAGATGAAGGTGGTCTATTTCATTACCGGGATCGGCGAGAAACGGGTTACCATTAACAATTACTTCAAATTGGTTCCGCGTATAAACAAATGCCGTTGATGCTGCCTGAAATGAGTGCTGTAACTGATATTCAATGGTTTTGGTTATTGCATCGGTGTCACGTTGAGTGCTCTCGAATATAATATTACCGCTTTGTATGTACGTTTGCACATTGCTAAACTGCAACCCGGTTAAAAGAATGCGTAGTTTTTCCATGGGAACAAGGTTTTTTCCCGCGACGTTAATTGCCTTTAATAATACCAGATATTTCATAATAGTTGTTTGCCCATAGTAATTATGAAAATAAATATTTCATCATCCACGTATGCAGGGGGAGCATAGCTTTGAAATGCTTGTAACTGAATATTGCGAAATCTTCTCCCGCGATTTCTGCAGGGGAAAAGTTTTTTGTATAAACATGTATCCCGTCATGCAAAAGCAAAGCTGCAAGCGGATGTTCCGGGTCGTATCCTTTAGGTACCCGTTTATATTTTTGCCCGCCGAGCAAATACACACCGCTCTTGGTAATTTTTTTCAGTGCCGCGCTTAATTCTTTCCCTGCCGCCGGGTCAATAACCGTTTCACGGTAACGTGCCATACATTCTTTTGTAAACATGTACACGCCAAAGGCTAAAAAGCAGTGGCCTGATTCGACATGTGTATAAAAACCGGGGGCTTCCATGCGGGGTGTATCACCATCCCATAAAAAAATACCAAGGTTGGTTTTGTACGGTTCTTTGTTTTTCGCGAAACGCACATCACGCATCAGCCTGAAAATAGACTTATCAACTTTTGGGATAACATGCAATCCCGGAAGGTGTTTCCGCAGCAATTCTCCCAGCTCGATAACATACTGCTGCGAGGGAATGAGGAACTCGGCCTCGTATTCTTCCTTGTGCCCGTTAAACCATTCGCGGTTATTGTTTTTTTCAAGACGCTTGAGAAACTTCATCGTTGGCTCAGGAAAAACGGATATTATTTGTTTACTCATAATCATGCATCTTTTAATAAATGATACGTAATAATAACCGACTTAAACACAAAATGCAAACAAAATAACGAGGGTAAATACCGTAGAGAGTCCCGTTACTAAATAAGCAAGCAGAGTATCTATCGAGGTGAGCCACTGCGTATTCGAGAAGCGATTTACTTTTTTGAACTGTAAATGCAGTTCGAATGATTTCGTTGATGGAATTTCCTATTGTGTGATCTCCGGAAGGGTAAGCAATAATCCGATTGATACTACGAATCCATCTGGATTAAATTTAACTTCCTCTTCCTCCTCGACTCTGAATTCTGCTGGCACATTATTATTATCCGCTTTATCACTCATTCGACCTCCCACCCGGTATCCCACTTGAGCATTAATCCACATAAATGAGTACACTCTATGAGCATAGTTCAGTTGCGGCTCAATACACAATAAATAACCATTGTCAGAAATCTCAGAGGATTGATTGTATTCGGGAAACTGTGGATATGTAATGGCTGCACTCAACGAATAATCAAATGGACCACACTTCAATGCCGCACCAATGGAAAACACCCTGTTCAAATCAATCGGCAAAAGACCATGCAGCGAAATTGAAACTAACGTTGTACTGAACCGCCCTCTAAAATCCACAGCACCAAAAGCATCACCATAAAGTGCATATGCATTTGTTTTGGCAATATCCAAACCGAAACCCATTAACAAATTTTCTCTAAACAAAAAACTATAATCAAGATTAAAGCAATAATTCGGCGGATAGTTTTTTTGTATAGGAATATTTATATCTTTGATAGCATTATTAAAATCGGATACAACTTTCTCAAAATCATTTTTTTGAATATCCAAAGCAAAATTAGTATAACCAACCGAGACTCTTAGCCCTTGTGCTAAAGAGATCGAAAAGAACAATAAAATGAAGCTGCAAATTTTCATGGTTTATCCCTATAGCTTAAAGTATGTATTGTAATTTGATCCATATATGTAGAAGACAATCTCAGAATTTTCAAACAAAATTATTTCATATATGGTATTCGACAACATGATTTTTTTACGTAACTGTAATGTTGCTAATTCATATACCCAGATTGTATTAACACCACTTACCGCATTCCTTGTAACGACTGCGATAATATCATTATTCACAGTCATTCTAAATATATCTTCAGGGAATGTAATTGAACGAAGGACTTTCAATTGTCCGTCATGAACTGAAATACTGTTCTTTTTCTGAATCAAAATTTCGCCCGATTGTAATGATTTCAGATTTATAAACTGACCAACCTTGCCAACGGTTTTAAGTGATATATTTGCAGTATCCAGAGCATCTATTACAAAGAGAGTATCATTATTACTTTTACTCGTAAAAACTTCCCAATTCTTTTGCGAAGCGAAATACTGACTGACTGAAAAATTCGATTTGAATTTTTTTATTATTTTGTTCGTGTTCGGGTCAAAGAATACTATGAATTTCTCGACCAACCCTGAAGATGTTGTATACTCTGTATAAGGCAAAAACAAAATATCAGGTGCTAATTCAATAATTCCGTTTCCATTCATTATATTCGAGCCTAAGTTAACTCCCCGGCAGTTGGAAAGTGTCCCATTGTAATCAAATATATATGGTAAATTTAGATGATAGCCGGAAAAAAAAAGTTTATTTTTATTTCTGTTAAATATTAAATTTAGGCCCTCCTCTGAATATACTGTACTAAGTATGGTGTTAGTTTTTATATTTGCATGGACAAAGCTATTACTTACACAATAAATCAGTGAACCATCAGGACATGGTAAAAATTCTAATGGTCTAAGTGAAGCAGTGAACGGCAGTTTTGTTAACCCGGAAAAATATGAAACTGTTTTAACTGATGTTACATAGGAAGTAAATTGATTATACGCCACAATTTTATAATTAAATGCGTTGAATCCATAAAGCTCCGGGCAGGTAGAATCTCTATACGTGGTTTTGGTTCTTTCGGAAATTGTTGCAACCGTATCGGTTCCTAGAAGTGTCTGCCTGATAATTTTGTACCCCTTGAAATAATAGTCGCGGCATTCTGACCAACTAATTGTTGGTTTTCCAGCTGTATCTATTTTCGTAATTGAAATACCTAAATCTGGCCACGCATACGTGTAAAAAGGGAAGCCGTAATTTAACACACCCACCCCATTTGCGGTATATAGTCCAAATTTTTCAGGTACGACGCTGATAACAGCCGTGTGTCTGCCTGAGGCTAACTGACTAGGGTAAATTGTATATGAAAAAATATTACTATTCGACCCCATCGTGATTGGGTTTTGCTCATCAATAAAAATATTGATTTTATCAATTTTAAAATTGAGACTATCCAACCTGAAATTTATAGTCATTGGGGACTGATAAATTTTTGAAGTATCAAACGAACTTGCAGTAAGCGCACCTGTTACAGTTTTATCGGCATCTTTGTTATACGCCCTTTCTGGCTCAGTCACTTCACAAGAGGAAAACAAAAATATTATTAAGAAAAAGAAGATATGATAAAAATATTTCATACTAGCTCCAGCCTTTGGATTGCCTTGTTTTTTACTTCATCTTGCCAAAAAAATTAACGCCTTAGAAATCCCTTCCTATTTTTCAAATTGCCGATTATTGGCAAAGCGTCAATATTGTGGATGTAGTTTTATTTCAACAACAAAGCTAAATAATTTAGAGCTCTGTTACAAACTGACTTGACTTTTTTGAAATATTTTTAGCGCTTCCAATAGCATTGTTTTGTATGACCTGAAATGGACCCACTTGAGACAATGAAGTACAGATACTTTTGCTATAATGATACTTGTTTACTTGGGTATTGAAAGATTCTCCCCTTTGTCAAATTGTTGCCGGACTAACCGTGACGAGTATCGCGAAATTGCAAATAATTATTTATCTCACAATTGAGGAGTCATTTGACTAAAGGCATTTCTTTTTTTTTGCATCCCCGGTTTACTCAATGCTTGCCCAACGGAGGATGGGCTGAAACCGGGGATAAAAAGCACAAAGCAAAATGGGATTCGGTCAACTTTGCTGTAGTAGTACATCCATTTTGAGTTTTTCGAAACCCACTAGCAGGGATAGCAACAACCTTATAACCCTCAATGTTTGAACAAATATTTACCCCGGGATTTTATTAATCCCGCTACTCGTTTTAGTCCCAGCGGACGTAATAGTTATAGAAAAGTAATACCACAATTTCCTCAAGTCTTGTAAGGGAAGAAATATGTTACGCCTAATTTTATATCAATATCTACAATTGTTCAAAACAAATTTTATCGGGTATTATTTCCCATCCTTCTTTCCCGCGTTGCGTAAGGCAAGCAGGCTACTGAGCGTTTCATACCAGAACGGGGCACCAAGAGACAAGGCAAATGTTGTCATTAAGAGACCTATTATTTTGTAAAAAACTGCCCAGCCGTTTGCTGTATGAAAGTCGAAATTATTCCAGTTAAATTGTAAACCCGTGTTTTGCAGTGTCCCATTTATATCTTTAATAACAACCGCGACGCTTTTCAGGCTCGTGTCGGCTTTAATAACGGTACCCGGGGCAACTGATTTTGCGCTGTCTTTCCCGACATTCGCTGCCTGACTACTGTCTGCCTTACCAATACCGGGCACGCCGACTGACACAACAAAACTCGTGTCTTTTTTCGCGTTGGTAATGGTTATGGTACCGTTTTGCAGCTTCATGCTGTTCATAGTTTGCTGCACCATATCGGCGCTTGCCTTTGCCAGCGTTGGGTTTCTCGAGAGGTTTTTTACCATATCGATGGTGTCAACGTTTAATACAAACGCAACAACCAATCCTATCGCGAACACTATTTTGTGCAGGTTAGCCTTGTACCACACTGTCGTGCGGAGCATCAGGTTCTCGTACAACTCCTCGATACTCTTGATAAATGCGTTGGTGTCGCCTTCGGCCTTGTCAATCATGGTCAGCAATGTTTTTTCGGCATCATCGGTAATAAGCGGGCAGTCAATAATCAGCTGCCGGATGCTCTTATCGGCCGAGGCTTGTTTTTGCGGGTCACGAATCAGTTCTACAAGAGCTAAAGCAAAATTACGGGCGGGAATATTATCGGGGAATTTCTTGCTGTTTTCACGGATGGCTGTGATGAACCCGCTTTGCATCAGGCCTTCCATTGCAGCCTGCCATTGCGGCGACTTAAACAAAGTGCCAAGGGATTCTTTGAGCAGTTCACCACGTCGGTTGAATAACTTGGCGAAAAACTCTTGTAATACGGAAACGATAACCGAAAGCAACAGATAGACGAAAAAAACCGTCAATGCAACGTTTAATATTACCAGATTGTCCATATAACCTCCAGAGCAATTATGAATTTTGAGATATGAATCATGACTTCAGCAGCAAATAATATTCTTGCGGTATATAACCGGAAAATTTGCGCTGCCGGTAATCATACATATCCTTTTGTAATTTTCAATGCAGCCACTCGTTTCAGAAATCAGGGCAATTACCTGAAACTGTACAATATTAAGGAAAGAAAAACTGAATTACAAACCCAAAACAATGATGAATTATTAATTATGAGATATGAATTAAAAATGTCTTTTCTTTCAAAATCTTTACATTTACCTTTCTCACTATCCAATTTGTTTTCTTTTTTATAGTCTTTTCTGTACAATAAAACATCCACGCCGCAAGCGGACGGGGTATCACTAAATTCACTAACAGCAACGGGGAATTTAGATTGAGTGATGAAAATAACAGTAACATGCGCGATAGGAAACATACAAATGGAGTAGAAAAAAAGTAAATTACCCAGCTTTGATCTCTTTTAAGCGAGTCTAAAAAAGTGCTATCCAGCAAATTCATATTAGTGTTTAAAAGTTATCCGGAAACTTCATTCAATGAAAACCACCAAACAATTCATAATTCCTAATTTATAATTACATTGCTCAGCCTTTATCATAAAACTTTTCGTACGCGTCGATGATATCTTTGACTAATTTATGGCGCACCACATCGGTTTTTTCAAAATAGATGAAACCGATTCCCTCGATTTTTTGCAAAATATCCTGTGCTTTTACCAATCCGCTTACCTGTTTAGCCGGTAAATCAATTTGGGTGATGTCGCCGGTAATAATTGCCTTCGAGTTTACGCCAAGCCGGGTCAAAAACATTTTCATCTGCATATCAGTAGTGTTTTGTGCTTCATCCAGGATAACAAACGCCTGGTTGAGTGTTCTGCCGCGCATGTAAGCCAATGGTACAATTTCTATAATACCCTTTTCCAGATTGGTTTTCAGCTTATCACTCGGCAGCATTTCGTCAAGTGCATCGTAGAGCGGCCTTAGGTAAGGGTCAATCTTTTCCCTAAAGTCACCAGGCAAAAATCCAAGGCTTTCACCTGCTTCAACCGCGGGCCTAACCAGTACTATCTTACGGACAAGCCCTTTTTTTAATGCAGCCACCGCGAGTGCAACTGCCAGATATGTTTTTCCGGTACCCGCAGGGCCAATGGCAAAACAAATATCGTTTTTACGGGCTGCCTGCAGGTAAGCAAACTGTCCGGCTGTTTTTGCCTTTATCGAGTCGTTCTTGGTATAGAGTATCACGGATTCATACTCTTTATCATTGATAATTTCCTTGCCCTCCAAGGTTAACTCGAGTATCATCTGCACATCGGCCGCGGACAGTTTTTTTGTTGTATTCAGTACATAAGCCATTTCTTTAAGCACTTTTTCAACAATTGTTACTTCTTCTTCAGCGCCGCGGACGATTACCTGTTCACCCCTGAAAACCATGCTTGTATTAAACCGGTTTTCAAGTATTTTGATGTTGCCATCATTCACTCCAAGGAGTGCCATCATGTCGATGTTTTCCAGTGTTATTCTTTTTTCGAATTCAGCCATAGTTATTGAGTTTTCTTGAATAAAAAAAACCCTTACCGGCTGTAAAGCAGGTAAGGGCCGAAAATAAAATTTTCAAATGGTTCCACGAACAGGAACTGCTACATTATTTAGCAGGAGCCGGTTTATAATTGTGGCGAAGTTTTTCATATTTTGCTTTTTCATCATCGGAAAGAGCAGGAATCTTGAAGATTTGTTTTGGATAAATCAAGTTAGGATTCTTAATCTGGTCTTTGTTAGCCTGATAAATTTTTGGCCAAGCGAAACCGTTTCCGTAATGTTCTTTTTTCTTTGCGATGAACCAGAGGCAATCACCCTTAACAACGGTATAAGAAGCATCTTTTGACTTTGATTCCATTGCAGCCTGAGCTTCTTCAGCAGCCCAGTTTTCCATCATCCGTGGAAGCTGAACTTGAACTTTGTCAAAAAATTCAGGTAAAGCACTGATACTGTTTGCACGTAATGCATCAAGGTCTTTCTGACGGTCAGCAAGCGGGCCTTCTTTTCTGCGGATTTTACCTTCAAGCTCACTAACGGCTTTGCGGTATGCATCTACATCAGCAGCCGTGGCGCCAACAATTTTATACATATCTTCGGTACAGTTGGTAACAATTATTTTGGTAGAAGTTTCTTTTAATTTAGCAACTTCAGCCTCAAGACCTTTTACTTCCTGTTGAAAACTACCGATTTTAGCATCGTTTGATTTAATTGCTTCTTCCCACTGTTCGCGGGTCATTTTTTCCTGAGCAGAAACAACCATTACAGCAAATACAAAAAGTACGAGAAATAAGTTTTTGATTTTCATAGTTCGTCCAACCTTCCTTATTTCTTAACTTTTGATAAGTTAGCTTGTGTCTCAGCTTTCAGTTTATTACATTCTTCGACACGTTTGTTTTTCTCTGCTATCTCTTTTTCAATGCGGGCTCTTTCGTCCTTAAGGCCGTTAGCCTGTAATTCCAGCGCACGCACTTCTTTTTTCTTCATTTCAAGCTGCTGCAATTCTTCCGCGGAAAGTCCGCAACCGGAAACGAGCAGCATGCCGAACGAGCAAATCGCCGTAAGAGTAATTAGGCGAACGTAATTTGTTACACGCATACTTAGATCCTCCGTAAAATAAAAATACAATTAAATAATAGGTTGTTTTTTGTCTTGATCTTTTCCCGCGCAGACCGATTATTCATTCAGGCGAAAAAAGAGCCAGACATAATATTTATTAAACTAATATACAAATTTTCAATTGTAAATGTACTAAATATTAGTACAAATGCAATTCATAAAAACCACGAAAATGCAATAATCACATATTTATGTGATATTAGGCAGAGTTTTTACCCCTTTCTTATTTTTGCCTGCACTGTATTTTGCAGTGGAAACAAAGAAGAAAACCTGCACCTGTTTTTTAAAACATTCTTGAAATAGTAAAAGTTTCCCCCGTTTTTTAGTTTTCTCATATATTTTCCGGATATGCCATTTGCCGCGAAATACAGTCCATTGCTCACATCAAATTCAATTCAAGTAAACTGGTAAATGCGTTTCCTGCAATGATAATGTGGTCAACAACCGGAATTTCGAATATTTTCCCGGCTTCAACCAGTTTTTTTGTTATTTTTATATCCTGCGGGCTTGGGTTAGGATTACCGCTCGGGTGATTATGCACTAAAAAAATGCTTTTAGCACTCTCTTCAATTGCTGCCTTGAATACTTCACGCGGATGCACTAAACTTGAATCGAGAATACCTTCACTTATAACCCGGTAGTTGGTTATCCGGTTGGCACTATTCAGGCATGCAATCAGAAACTGCTCATTCTGCTTTGTTTGCAGTATAGGAATAAAAAATTCGGCCACCTGATCGGGTGAAGTGATACTGATTTTATCCATGTAAACCTCCGACTTTCTGATCCGCGTGGCAATTTCAAAAACCGCCTTCAGCATTACCGCCTTATCGGGACCTATGCCGGGGATTTTTTTTAAATCTTCAATAGACCGGGTAGAGAGCGATGCGATATTTCTAAACCTGTTCATCAGCTCTGCTGCAACATTAAGTACCGTAACACCTTTAGAACCGGTACGCAACAGAATAGCCAGCAGTTCTATGTCTGATAATTTATCTGCCCCATGTTGTTTTAACCGTTCGCGGGGCAATTGTTCGGGTGGTAATGATTCCTTTAATGACTTCATGCTAAAGTAAATCCTCTTGTATTTGTAATGCAATTTAGCAATATTGGCGTAAATGTAAAAATAGAAGGCTGGTTTTTAAATAGTGCGAAGGAATTAAACCGTATATTCGTCTAATAGAATAAATATTCTTTTTTAAAGCGGTGCGCCTTGTTAAGCTATCAAAAACCCCTCATTACTCCCGTTAGGAACAACTTTGCCGACCTTTTGAAAGGTCTTGCGGTTCTGTTCATGATTCAAGTTCATATAACTGAATTTTTATCGACATCTTCCTTTCAGAGCAGTCTGGCGGGGTCTATCTCCATGTTTTTTGGAGGACCGACGGCAGCACCGGTATTCCTTATTGTTTTAGGTTACTTTTTTGCTGCATCAAAAAAAACGCAGAAGCAAAAATTACTCAGAGGCTGCAAGCTAATTGGCGGCGGTTTTCTGCTTAATTTAGGTTTAAATGCTTCATTGCTTTTCCTTATTGCAGATGGGAAATCTTTGGTTAATCCTTGGCGGTTTGTGTTTGGGGTTGACATTCTTTTCGCCGCAGGACTAAGTACTATTGTTATGACTTTTCTCGAAAAATATTTAAAAACCTCATTCATTGTATCGATAATTTTAGCATTACTAGCCGTACAAATTGGTAATTTTTTACTGCTCTTTTCGTTTGAGGAAAGTTCCGCAGCTGCTTACCTTGCCGCGTATATCGGAGGCAGTTATAGCTGGTCATATTTCCCGCTGTTCCCTTGGCTCGCTTACCCGTTAACAGGTTACGCAGTTTATACATTCATGCATCGTGCAAAAGCTACAGTGAAACTTTCCAATACCCTAATCATAGCAATCTATATAGCAGGCTTAACAATGGTCACCTTCACCATTGGTTACGGAATTGCAACAAGTGCAGTACTTAAAACATACTATCATCATCCCGTTGTTTTTTACTTGTGGGTTGTATGTTTTTTGGCTGTGTGCAGCTTGCCCTTGTTCTATCTAAACAAAAATTTTCAGGCAGCCCTCCCCATACGGTACATAGTTTGGATTGGACGGCAGGTTACAGCCTTCTACGTTGCACAATGGCTCATAATCGGCAATTCAGCAACGTGGTTATTTAAAACCCAAAACACGCTTTTACTTCCGTTTTGGTTTGCAGGTGTCCTGTTTATCTCAACACTGGCCGTGTATCTTTGGGAAAAGAAACTTAAATTTGTGGTTGATAACTTTACCGAATACCTGACGCAAAACGGATAACGTCTCTTTTAACCCGAGTTATGCAATAACAGCACATGATTTCTGCAAATCGTTAGACAAAAATACGGTGTAACCTAAAACTGTATCTCGACTTTGGCTGATTTCCGTGAATGCTCAAATGAAACTTGCAAATTACTATTGTTTTTTCTTTCCAAATAATTGAATGCAACGGGCAAGTCGTCAACTAAGACACTTTTTGGTTTACTGCCGCATAAAACAATGGTCTTATTTTTATGACCGGGGAATGCCTGCAATTGTAAAACCATTTTGTTATTCGCGAATGAAATTGATTCCAAACCCGAGTTTGTCGTTTTCAAATAAGGTGATGCCTGTTTTCCAATGCTTATTTTTATGTTTTCGGGCTGTTTTATTTTACCGGGAATAACGTATGAAAAAGATTCAACTCCGTCATAAGTAATAGATGCTTTAGCGGCATGCTCCAGCTTAACCTGTATCTTTTTATTGTGAGATGTTAAGGCATATTCTACACTCTTCTGTCCTTCCTGTAGATACGGGTCAAAGACAACATTCCACTCGTTGTCTGCAACTCCGTAGAGTGAGTACAGTGAATACAGGTACCATCCCGCGGCCCACATAAACTGCGGCTTGTCAATTGTTCCATAGGTTTTCGGGTCTTCGTGGTTCGCATTGCGCACCTCGTACATTGCGGGCTGCCCGTTTGGCCCATCAATTATACCGTCGATGCTCATAACGTTTTTAATAAATTGCAGGGCAGAATCCCGCATGCCACCTGCGATAAGTGCAAGCGCGTACCATGCATTTGCATGGGGCCAAATACCACCGTTTATATAGTAATACTTTGCCCCGACTTCATTCCCTGCGAAATGCCAAAAATCTCCCAGTTTATCAAAATCCATCGGATATACCACACTTACCCCCACTTTCGGGTCAACCAGTATTTCCCGTGCTGTGGAGATAGTCCGTGAAACTTTTGCAGAATCCAGCAAGCCGTAATGTGCCGCTAACAACGAACCACTGTATATATGCTCATCTACCACTCCGGGGTCTGTATTGCTCATCAGAAAGCCGCGCTTATCTGACCAGAGTTTTTGGATTAGTGCTGCTTCCATTTTATGCTGCAATTGCTCGTACTTAACAAGCTTTTCATCTTCCTTACCGAGGATTGCCGATGTATAGAGATAAGACCGGATAGCCCTGACAGCGAGCAGGGTCATGTAACTGCGCTGCCCGTAACGGGTGCCAATATCCCACCAGTCCGGCCTGATTGACCACATGAGGTCATCCTCACCTTTTGTCAACAATGCCTGTTCCAGTGCTTTCGTGATGTATGGATAGAAAAGAGCCAATGCTGCAGTATCTGACGAATGCTTTAGATACTCGGCATTCACGATGATAAACCAGAAATTATTCCAGTTATCCCTTTCTGCAAACTCTGTTGTGTATGCGCTGTCTTTCCAATAGTAGGCATGTGGAATAACTTTTTGCTTATTTGCATGCTGCACGATAAAATGCAAATCCGTTTTAACCCTGTTAATATCGAACTTTACCGCGGCTAAATCCGTCAACAGCACATCATGCGTAAAGTAGAAATTATATTCGGCAGGGCAAGGCATGGGAACGATTGCGCTGTCGATATAATGCCTGCTTGTTTGCAGTATTGCCTGAGACCATTTAACGGATCGGTCAAGATAGCTGTCTCCGGTTTTAATAACTCCTGTTGTGTAAATATCGTATAAGAGAGACCTTTCAAAATCCGCAACTTCCCTTTGATAATTTTTATGGAGGTATTGGCACAGTTCAGCGCTCTCGCCCTGCCTGCAACTTCCAATAATCTCACTAAGGATGTAACTCTGTCCCGGCTGAATGGATTTTGTGTAAATGTAATTAATGGCAGGCGGCGCTACAAATTGTTTTTCAGGGAACAACGTGAGCATCGTATCATTAACCCGATTTTTGTCAATCACCTGATAACTTCCGGGGGCTGAACTGCTGAGATAAAAAATATCAGGATTCTGTGTTTCACCATCATTAAAACGCGCCACGGTTGTTTTACCATCCTCGGACGGCATAGTGGATGCAGGTTCTTTTCTGCGATACGAGTGACTGGTGTTTACCGAAAGTGCATGCCGTAGATATAATGTGAGCTGCTGCGGCTTTTGGGTTAAATTTTTAATTGTATAGCTAATGACGAATGCAGGCTTTTCCTTGGTAAACTGATACGACAGGCTAATTTCTTTCCGGGTATCCTTCTTTTGGAACGCTACTGAAAACGGGGTTATGTCATATGTCAAACCGGACTTATTCAACCACTCAGTTTTCTCCTCACCAAATTGTATTCCTATGTCCATGACAAATGTTGTATCACGGTACCAGTAATCGGTACTATTATCAACACTATTGGCAGAAGGGTAGTAAAAACTTATCCGTTGTGGCACTGGATAGCTGTGATGAAAAGACAACCCTGCAAAATTGCTCCCGACCTCTATTTTAGCATCTCCCGAGAAACGTATGCTCAGCTCTTTTTTCTGCTGCTCTGTACTTTGCCCATAAACCTGCGCGCAGAGTCCAAGCACTGCAACAACAAGCAGCATAAAGGAATAAAAATTACTCAGCCGATAAATTTGTTTTCCACTCGTTTTCATTCCGGTTCCTTTATGCCCTGCTTGCAGGGATTACTTTTATTCTAAATAATTATTGAGAGAAAAGACGGTAATGTCTTTCCGGTCCGGCATCCGTTGATGCTTTGATTCAACTTGTACACTCATTTTCTCGTTTGGCAGGAGTATCATTCCACGGTTTGAAAATGTTAAGCCATCCCCGGTCAAATCAACAAAAAAAGCTGCCCTCTTTGTCTTAATGGAAACATTGTAACAATTATTCTTTTTACTAATCGAAATTTTTATCCCAGGCGGAGGAAGTTTGAAATATTTCCAAGGCTGCCGGGCGAGAAAAGTACGGTGCAGTATTTCACCTGCACTGTCATAAATTGTTGCCACATAAATAGTATCCGTATTTTTGTCATCAATACTATTCCCGATATCTATCGTAACACGTGAATTTGCTGCCAGAATAATCTTCTGCTGAAAGCATTCCTTAACTTTTACAAAATCCGGTTTTATAGCTGCAATAACTAAATTTGCAGTTATGTCTTTATTGGTATCGTTCATTCCCTTTAGGGTATAATTGGCACCGTTCTTCACAAAACTAAGTGCCACGGGTGCAAACGCATTTTGTACAAAATGGTACGCTATTTTTGGTAAGTGCGCCGAATCAATCAACGACCAGCTTGTTACCGGCCAGCAATCGTTCAACTGCCAGATAATTGCACCGTTTGTTTCGGGGGTTGCAAACCGCCAATGTTCAAGGCATGCCTTCATGGCAAACCCCTGATTGAGTTGCGCGATATAGATAAAGTCCTTCCATTTTGTTTCCAAAGGCAGGTGTGCCGCAACAAACCGGATGATTCTCTCATTACCTGAAATTTGTTTATTATGAAACTCGAACAAACGGCTTTGTATAAACCTTTCATGCTTAGGAATGCATCCATCTAAAGTTTGCATGTTAGCCGGGCCCTGAAAACCAAATTCCGAAACAAAAAGACTCTTGTCGTTTTCAACTTCCGTATAGTCTGTAAAATTGCTCCAGATATCCCATTGATGCCGGTTGCCGCTTGTTTGGCTGTTCGGATCAGCATCATCCCCGAACGGAGTTGAAACATGATACGGGGTAAGCGGATCCAATTCAGCAATCAGGGCAGGGAATAACTCGGCAAACAGTTTATGGCCGGGCATGTTCTTGTAGCTCTCGTGCTGTTCCTTGTACCAGTTCCACTCGTTTTCGTTATTGCCGCACCATATTGCCAAGGAACAATACTGGCGGAGCCGCTTAATATTATAAATGGCTTCCTGCTCTACATTTTCAACAAACTCTTTATACTCCGGATAGGCT
Source organism: Ignavibacteriales bacterium (assembly GCA_016182615.1). Taxonomy (GTDB): domain Bacteria; phylum Bacteroidota; class Ignavibacteria; order Ignavibacteriales; family Ignavibacteriaceae; genus JACPGF01. The sequence continues at coordinate 20,507 of JACPGF010000122.1, read as the reverse complement.
GCACAGGCGAACATAAAATCCTGCCAGACTAAAAGCCCCAGCTCATCGCACAGTTGATAGAAAATATCATTCTCGTAGATACCGCCGCCCCACACCCGGAGCATATTCATGTTGCTGTTTTTTGCTTTCAATATCAGGTTCCGGTAATCATCTTCTGTGGGGACAGTAAGAAACGAATGTGCAGGAATCCAGTTAGCCCCTTTTACAAACACCGGTTTACCGTTCACTATAAAACGGAAAGTATTGGATTCTGCATCATTCAATTGCAAAACAACAGTGCGAATCCCCACAGTTACCTGTTTTAGCGTAATTACATCATCGTCATTAAACAACTCGGCATGCAGCGTGTAAAGCTTTTGCTGCCCCATCCCGTTCGGATACCATAACTCCGCCTTTTCGACGGTAACAGGAATAACAAATATTTGCTGCCCGGAGGCTGAAACATCCATTTGAACAACGGCTTCTTCATCATCGGCAAGTGTTACGGACAAGGTTGTTCCAGAGGCAGCCGGGGCGGAAAGTTCCACATGTATCTCAAGCTCCGCATCGTCCCCGGTAATTTTTAACGTACGCAAAAACAATTGATCAATCTCAGGAACAATGATGTTCTCGAGGAAAACGCCGCGCCAGATGCCGCATGTCGCGAATACCGGGCCCCAGTCCCACCCGAAGGAGTACTGTGCCTTGCGGATATACACCCGCTCCGAATTAAGCGCCACCGGAAGTTTCCCATGTTTTTCTTCGAGCTCCTTTGAAACATCGTTAATAATAAACGAAAAACTCCGGAACATATTGTTGGCTGATCCGATAAGTTTATCATTAACAAAAATATCCGCTACGGTATCCAGCCCGTCAAAGACAAGCTGAACCGGTTTCTTGGTATCAAAGTTTTCAGGTATGGCGAATTTCGTTTCATACTGCCAGTCACATGCTGAAATCCATTGCAGGTGCAGTTCATTATCCGCATAGAACGGGTCGTCTATCAGCTTGTTTTTCAATAAATCGGTATGTATCGTGCCGGGAATCTCGGCAGTCCTTTTCGGTGTAAACTTTTTTATGCCGCCGGGCAGTTCAGTATTGTTGTTATTTGAAAGCGAAAATTTCCAGTCAGTATCGAGAGCTATTCTTTTATTCATTACTATTTTAATATAATCAGTTTGTTTATATGCATTGTATTATTTGACCGGGCTGCAAGAAAATACACACCCGAGGCAAGCGGGCTCAGATCAACATGCAGTTCTTGCTTAGCTGCAATAACACGATCGTTGTACAAGGTTTGTATAGTCCGGCCAAGAATATCCTTCAACTCAAGATTGAGCATTACCCCTTCCGGATAATCAAACCGTATGGTAGTTGCAGCATTACACGGGTTTGGATATGTTGAGATGCCAAATGCTGTTATCAAGGCAGCATCGCGGCTTTGATCAATACCTGTAACGATGTCACTGAGTTTGGCAATAGAGTCGGGGAGCAGCACACAGTTGTAGAGCCGTATTTCATCCAGCACACCGTTAAAATTATATGTACTATTGCCGGGGACAACTTCTCCAATAGTCAAATCATAATCGGTTGTTAATATTGCTCCACTATGCGGAATTGCAGCTTCCAGAACACCGTTAATATAAAGCTCCATGCCAAGGCCGTCATACAATGCAGTAACATTATATGTTGAGTCAACCTGCAAGGTGGTACGGGAGTCAACATCTTTTATTCCATTGGCAGTTTTCAGTGTCCAGCGTATTTTTTTATTTGTTATGGAAACTTTCCAGCGCCTTTCCCAATTTCCATGCGAGACGGGATATTGTTCCCTGTCGTAAAAATATTTCGGGGTTATCCAAAAATTCAGCGTAATGGTATTTTGAAAATTCAGGAAGGGCGTATTGAGTACCTGCATATAGGATGAAGTGCCATTGAAGCTGAGCGCACTGTTTTGGATACCATGCCGGTTAGGAACCGCCTGCACACTGAATGCAAATGCATTATTCCCATTGCCCGAATTATCCAACCCGTTGCCATTGCAGGGATACCACGCGCATAACTGGCCAGTAAGGGTAGAGCTGAAATCACGGACTATCAAAACCGTACTATCGGTAACCAAACCGCCGAATCCATCGGCAACAGTGCAGCTAAGATAATAATTTCCGGCTGCAGTGGGTGCCGCAAAGCTGATTTGTGAAGTGTCCTGAGTTATTGCTGCACCATTAAACTTCCATGTAAAATGCAAAGCATCGCCATCCTCATCATAAGCATCGCACAGAGCCTTTATCTGCTTGCCAATATCCGTCTTTCCCGGAAGCGTTTTAAGGAAATTAATCAAGGGTGCATGATTAATCCGCTCCACAATTTGTAATATCAACGTATCCGATGCACTGTTGTTATGTATATCTTTAACCATACAGACTATCGTATCCATCCCTGTCTGCTGTGAAGCTTTCCAGAACACCGTACCTGCCGCTCCGGTTACCGTGCCGTGGCCGGGATTCCAAACATAGGTAAGGTTATCCCCTTCCTTATCGTAGGCTGTGCAGTAAATAGAAATCTGCTCGCCCTGTATAGCCGTTAATTTTGTTGGGGTTAAACTTTTAATCCGCGGTGGATAATTCCCTGTGAAATGACCCGAGTTGAAATCTGCCACGATACCATTAACCAGCATTTTGTCAAGATTATAAGTCATGGTTCCATCAAGAGGAAGCAGAACGGCAATAACGGCATTATCAGCCGGAACTGTTATGGTAACTGCCCCGCTTGCGGATGGCAGCAGAACAGTATTACTAACAGCATTATATATTTTAAAACTTCCTGTTGGCAATTGCATTGTCACCTGTTTATCAACCTGATACGGATTGTAATAAAGATATGTCGGGTAACTTTCCTGCTTTAAAAAATCGGTTTTCAATAAATCGAACCTTAATATGCCGGAAACATTTGTTGTATCCAGCATTGCCGCAAGATAACCGACAGATGATGATGAATACAGTGAAAAATTTGTTTGTGCCCATCCGCCCTGCACGGCATCCCCGGTTGCAAATGGTGTTTTCCCATTGCTTTCCTGGCGGAGCGCCTCATGCGCAATGTACGACTGCGGGTCGTAAACACTGCTCCACGCGCGTCCATCCTGCTTATCGTCAGGAAGATAATTCGCATAAAACAAGCGGCTCGCGTTTGCAAGATTTAATCCCCACTTTCCTAATGCCCGGGCATATCTTTCATCATAGCGTGCAACGGGAAGCAGTGCCCCTGCCTGCTGAAAGCCGTTCATGATAAATGCATAACCGTTTGAGCCTTGTTCACCGATGAGCCCGGCAACATCAAAGCCGCCCCAGACACCGGTGAAAGTACCCCAGTTCCGTAACGGACCCGTTTCAAAAGCCCAGTTCATCATTTTTTCGATATTGTAATTTGTACCATGCATGGCATTCATCTGCGCGGCGGCAGCAATTCCATACGGCAGCTGCAATTCGTACGAAGGATTTGAGCTGAGGTTATGCAAAAATTCAAGGCTCTGCTCGGCAGCAATCCGGTATTTTTTATTACCGGTTTGCATGAATGCTCTATTCAATATCCAGCCGATTGCTCCAGCTGCCTCGGGCTCTATAACGCCGCCAATAAGCGGGGTCATTGTCGAGAGATTCCACGCGCGGTAACGCATATCAGGCAATTTCCAGGGTGTGGCAGAGGCACCCATCGCATTAACAGCCTGAGTCCATCGTTCGGCAACGGATGTAAACTGAAAATCAAAATCCCCTACATGGGGATAAAGAGCCTGCATCTGATAGAAATAGATGTTCGGCATGGTCTCGTACCACCAATCATCCCCGCTCGAAGCCACTTGACTGTTCAGATATACATTTTCCTGGGGGCGTTTGTTAAAATAATCTTCTGCCTGCAGAACGAAATCTTTTCCGTTCTGATTTCTTTTATTTATACCACTCAATGAAGCACCGACAATCGCCGGTAAAACATTAATGGCCTCTGTAGCGTTTGTATTGTTTGTGCCCACATACGTGTGCAATCCCAGAAAGCCATGCGCGGGATAGTTTATGCCTTGACTGTTCAGGAAAATGAGCGGTAAATACTGCCCTGCCGCGGACTGATTAAACACAAGGCTGTCATAGCCTTTGGCAACCTGTTTCCAATCGCGCATGAGGTATGGCTGGGGGAATGACGGCATCGCCTCGATGCGTTGTATAGTAATCTGCTGTGCCTGAGCAACTATGGTAAGCGCAAGCAACAGAGTAACACAAATTTTCTGCATAATCATCTAACTATTTTTTGAAGTATAAGCGGTGGAGTTCCAGCTTTGATTTGGTATCCTGTTCAATGGCAACAAGCGCAAGTAACGTTTCTATTGTCGATTCAGCACCTGAATTTTTGTTGACACTCCGCTTTGAATTGATCCCGTCGAAAGTGCGCCCTGTTTTTTTATCGTACATTACTTTGCCCGCGATATTTTTACCAAAGTACCAACCGACAAGTTTAAGGGCGGTACCGCGGTATTCGGGTTTTCCGGTAATCTTATAAAGGTGCAAAGAAGCGAGTATCATGGGCCGGATAATGTAAGCAATCTGCCCATCCGTACGCGATGAGATTACTTTTACCGATGAACTGTCTTTGCGGAAAGACATCTCCGAAAAATATTTTTCTTTAATCATGTGGGGATAGAAATTTTCCACTTCACTCACCGCGGCTTCGAGATACCGTGCATCCCGGGTAATATCATAGGCATCAAGCAGTGCATCGGCCTGATTGTTTCCCCATCCATGCCATATATTTTCCCAGCTAAGAAAAGCTCCGCAATAGGGCGAGCCGCTGTCTGTTACCTGCATCTTCATAATGCCTTCGGACATGGTTTGTATCAGCATCATTGCCCGTGGATCCCGCGAAATGACAAAATACCGCGAAAGTGCTTTTACAAGAACCGCCGCCTGATCGGCACCATGCTCCCACGGCAGCCAGGCAGGGACTGAAAAACCATGCATGTTTTTATATGTCTTTTCCCGGCTATACAATGGGGCAATTTTCTCAACCAACTGATTCATTGCAGCAGCCATCGAATCTGCTAAACCTGCATCCGATGTTTTTACGGCTGAATATGTTTCTGCAAGTGCAAAAAATGCACGCCAAGCCCACCAGTTCGCTTCCGGCAAACTGGTGCGGAACGTTGTATTAACCGTATTATTGCTGAAAATAAAATTATAGAAATAACCATTGGGGGCCCGCATATAGAGTAAAAACCGGTCAAGCTGTTTCATTTTGCGTAATGATTCTTCGGCTCCGGTTAACCGGTAATGCTGCAAGTAAAACACCGCGGCACGGGCCGCATCATCAACACAGGCAACACCTTCGTCTGCATCCTCAACTATTTTGTAATCAGGATACTCAGCATAGATGCCAATGGTACCAAAAGCGGTACCATTGATAATTTTGTCACTGTACAGATGATCGAGATGTGCGGTTTGAATAAGAGTCTGTGCCTGCAACTGCAGGACACATACGACTATAAATAAAACAGAGAACAGTTTAGTCTTTATGCTGTGCACGATGCTATCAACTCATCAATTGTTGTGGTGGCAAGGCAGATATTGGTATCGGCACCGGAATAATACACTTTAACTGTTCCGTCACTTTCGGCAACCCAGCCGTTAGCAAATACAACATTGTTTACGTCACCTGTGCGTTCGTAATCCATTTCGGGGGTAAGTACCGGCTCTTTTGTCTTCCCGATTACTTTCCAAGGCTCATTAATATCAAGAAGGGTACAGCCGATTTTATACAATGTCGAAACACCAAAGCCGCGGACACCATGGTACAATACCAGCCATCCTGCATCCGTTCGTATTGGAGGGGTTGAGCCGCCGATTTTATCGTTTTCCCAAGTTCCTACTTCGGGCTCGATTATCATTTGATAATTACCCCAGTGTATCATATCAGGACTGCTGCTTAACCAAATATCACGCCGGGTCTCTGCCGATGGCCTGTCCATTTTCCAAAACCGGCCATTAATTTTTTCCGGAAAAATTGCACAGTCTTTGTTTGATGGTTCAGAGATAGGCCCGTGAATTTTAAATTCTTTAAAATCTTTCGTTTCCGCCAGCATTACTAAAGGCATAAACTTTGAATAACCCGTGTATGTAATAAACCAGCTATCACCAAATTGAACAACACGCGGGTCTTCTATGCCCCACTCGGTATATTTATTATACACTCCGTGCTCTCCGGGAGTAAGGCAAGGTTTATCTTCTACTTTAAACTTAATGCCGTCTGTACTTCTGGCAACCAAAAAGGAAGATCTTCCTGTTGGCATTTCGATGCGGCATAATAAAATATACTCCCCGTTAGCTTTAACTGCACCGGGGTTAAAAATACTATTCACTCTAAACGGGACATCAGCAACAGTGATAATCGGGTTCTCTGAATATTTGTCCATTAACATATCGTTACCTGTTTCTTTTCTCTTAAATCTTCTTCATTTGTTGTAGTAAATCATTTAATTTGCAAGTTGCCATTCCGGAAACCGAATCTGACATTGCATAGGGAATATAGAGATCATCGGCATAGAGCAATGACCCGCATGAATACACCACATTCGGAACATAACCTTCCCGTTCTGTTTCGTCCGGTTCAATAAGCGGCGCATCTAAAGTTGCAATAACCTTCTCCGGATTTTCTTTATCGAGCAGCATTGCCGAAAGAACATATCTCCGAAAAGCTCCCACCGCGTGCGTTATCAACAGCCAGCCTTCCGGTGTTTCAATGGGGGAACCGCAATTACCAAGCTGAATAAATTCCCAAGGCAATTTTGGGCCGCGGAGCATAGTTATATTATCCCACGTGTATAAATTGTCGGAGCGCATGATAAACAAGTTCTCTCCGTCTATGCGCGAGCAGATGACATACTGCCCGTTGATCTTGCGGGGAAAGATTGCTTTGCCCTTGTCAATCGCTCCACTGCCATGCAAGGAACGTATCTCGAATTTTTTAAAATCTGGCGTTTCGATAATCATTTAAATTCCACAAACCGCACATCCTCAATGCCATTCATTTCAGCGAGGGATAACGGGAAAATTACCCTTTCTGTGATGCTCTCATCTCCCGAAAATTCTATATCATAATTAGACTCAATCATTGCCGGATTACTTGCCAGACGCTCATGAAAATATCTTTGATGCTTAACCGGTGAAACGCAGTAAGGCGAATCTGCTTCCATCAAAACAGTCCCGTCATTCAGAATCTTGCCCTCGCGGAATGCGATGGACGATATATGTGATTCACCGGTTGCACGAAGACTCAAAAGTATTCTCAATTCACCTTCGTCAACGCCAGCCTGCTGGGGATGGCGGACAATTGACGGATTGAATAACGCCGCGGACTGCGTGGAGTATTCTTTACTAAAATAAGCTGCAAGCAACCTGCCCTCGGCTGTATCAAATTTTATTCCGAGTGATAATCGTTCATTTAGTTTGTTAAAATTATTTTCAAGCAGTGTATCAAAATTTTTATGCCTTGCTGAGAACAGTGCAATTGCATCCTGATATACTTTGGTTTTCTCTTCATCACTCAGGGCACGCACCCGGCTCACAATATTCTGCAGCCGTTCCCTGCTTTCTATATAAAAATACTGCATCAGAACTTTTTTATGATTGGCCATAAACCGTACTGGTAGTCTTGAAACCATTGTCAACATTACTCCTTAAGGCCGGAAGAGGCCATACTGGTTATAAAATATTTTTGAAATACCGAGTATGCAATTACCACCGGCAGGGCAAGCATTACCGCTGAAGCCAGTTTTACTCCCAACTGAGACTCGGCCTTACCGCCAACAGCAAATAAGGTAATCAACTGCGGCAGTGTCATCAGGTTTTCGTTTCGTATTACAATTATGGGCCACAATACATCATTCCATACACCCATAAACGTTAGGATAGCAACTGTTATAACAGCAGGCTTTGCATTGGGCAAAAGAATTTTAAAAAGTATTTTCATATCATTACAGCCGTCTATCCGTGCAGCGTCAAACAAATCGCGGGGAATTGTTTTGAAGTACTGCCTGAAAATGATAATGCCAAGCCCGTTGATAAAATACGGCACCGTTAATGCCAGATAGGTATCAACCCAGCCAAACTTAACCATCAGGATATACTGCGGAATGAGCGTTAACTGAAACGGAAGGCTCATAGTAAAGATGATTATATAAAAAACCACTTCCCGGCCTTTAAACTCGTAATGCGTTAATGCAAAGCCGGTCATTGAACTGAACACAACAACAAAAAACGTTACACTCAGCGAAACCACCATACTGTTAAAAAACGAATGCAGAACCGGTATTTTCTCGAACACCTGCAGATAACTGCTCATGCCAAAATTGGAAGGGAAAAGCGTGAAAGAAGCAATCTCTTTTTCTGGCGCCAACGAAGCCATTACCATCCATAAAAACGGATATAAAAATGCCGCGGTGCCAATAAGCAGTAGTGCATACGAAATTACTTTTCGTGCAGGGCTCATTTTCTGTATGCGCATCAGGTATTCCTCTCAACATATTTTTTTTGCAGAACTACTAACGCCAGAATGATACCCGTTAGTGTTACTCCCATTGTAGCAGCATAGCCCATGTGGTAAAAGAAGAAGCCTTGCTTATATATGTATAGTACTGATGAGAGTGTACGGTTCAACGGGCCGCCTCCGGTCATAACGTACGGCTCAATGAACAATGAAAAGCCGCCGATTGTACTGAGAACCAGCACCATAAATATGGTCGGATTGATCATCGGCAGGGTGATGTGCACAAATTTTTGCCAGGCGTTTGCGCCTTCAAGATCGGCAGCTTCATAGAGCTGTTCCGGCACTGTCTGTAATCCGGTCAGGAATAGAATAACATACAGGCCCACATTTTTCCATGTGGCCATAATCGTTATCGAGGGCATGGCCATATCAGGATTGGTTAACCACCCGACACGGGGTAAAGAGATGAGGGTTAACAAGCGGTTCAATATACCATTTTCAAAACCAAATAATTGCTGCCATAAGATTGTTACTACCACTCCCGACACGACAACGGGTAAAAAGTACACAGCCCGGAAAAAGCCAAGCATCCGTAAAGGCTGGTTTAGCAACAGTGCAAATGATATTGCTATTATTAATTGCAGCGGCACATGGATAATAATAAAGTACAGCGTGTTAATAACAGACTGCCAGAAAAAGGTATCGCCCATAAGGCGGTAAAAATTTCCCAGGCCGACAAATTCCATTGGAGAAATAATATTCCAACGGTGGAACACCAGAACGAGTGAGAAAACCACCGGGAATGCAACAAACATTGCAAAATGTAAAATATACGGTGCTATCAGCAGATACGGGGTTAATTTCTTTTTTTGCATACGCTATTGCATTAATACCAGATTAGCCGAATGAGCCGCATCCTTTACAGCACTTTCCGGTGATTTTTTATTATAGATAACACATTGCTCGTATTCAGCAGAGATAACGTCAAATACTTCTTTCAGCACCGGTGAATTGTCGGGTCCAATTACATACGGTGCCTGTAAAGCGAATGGAATCATCATCGGATTTTTTTTAAAATATTTGGCAAACAATTTATCGGTCATTAAATCTTTACGCCGCGGTAACTGGTTTGTCATTTTCAAAAACTCAACTTCATTTTCCAGTTTGCAGAACTCACGCAAAAAGTACCAGGCCAGTTGCGGATTGCCGCATGTTTTAAATATTACCAGATTTTTTGTATCACCATACGTATATTGCTGCCCTGTATGGTCATCCGGAACAGGAATAGGTGCGAAGCCATACGTAAAGCCAGACGGTTTAAATTTCTCCGCGTGAATAATTTCCCAGGGACCGGTAAAGCGTGTTGCAATTGTTCCTGACAAAAACGGATCCTGACCTGATGAAAGGCGGTCAGTAGGGAAATAATTATTCGTAAACAGTTTTTGCAAAAACGAGAACGTGGCAACTGAATACTTATTATCAAAAACAGCAGTATCCCCTTCAACAAGCTTTGCACCGCCGGAAGCAGAAAGATAAAGTGGATAATAATCAAACCAGCGCTGCCACCAGGTTACTTGCACTTCGGCATAGCCGGCCCATTTTTTTGTACGGCCGTTTTCCTGGTATTTTTCTTTTATCGTGCGGGCCATGCTTAAGAACTCGCTGTAGGTTCTTGGCGGTTTTGCCATTCCAATTTCTTTCAGGAAATTCACGTTATATATCATCATAATCGGGTTAATCTTCCAGGGGATCTGATAGATATGCCCGTCGCGTGAAGTAACTTCTTTAATAACTGCCGAATCGCACCTGTCCGCCAGAAATTCAATAAACCCGTCAAGTGTATCAAGCGCTACAAGTTTACCCGCGCGCGCATAATACTCAACATCACCCTGCCACATATTTGAATAGACATCAGGCGTTGTGCCGCCGACAACTGCCGCCAGTATCACTTCCTCGCTCGATTGCCCTTCGGGAACGGGCTGAAACTTTACTTCTTTTCCGGGGTTTTCTTTATTCCATTTTTCTACAATAAAACGTGCATAGGTAATTTCATCCGTATTATTACTCGACCAGTACAGCAAGCCATTTTGAGAATTTTTACTGCTTTTACATGATGTAAAAACAAGAATTGTTAATAAAAACAATACCGCGTTTATGTTTTTCATTCCCAGGCACTCCATATCTGGTCTATTGAAGGAAATGCCGGGTGTGGAAAAATACCGCCCCGTTTGGCTGTAAATACATCTATGGCTCTCGGGTTATTCTCTTCACTGACTTGCAATTTTTCAAGCAGTACTGTGTTTACCATAACGGGAAACTTTTTTTTCAGCACCGAAAGTTTACTGTTTATTGCTGAACTAATTTCAGGGGTTAGCTCCGTAGCCTTTTTTGTTGAGCTCAGCAACGGATTTTCAGTTTTATTCGTCACACGGAGCGAGTTCAGCAGCTCATCACGCCCTATCGCGTAGAGAATTTTATTTTTCCACAAACGAGCGTTACGCATTACTTCCGCATCTCCGGCAAGACCTTTTTTTGATGCTTCTGCCGTAAGCAGATTGTCGCGTACCATACGCCAGATGGTAATTTCAATTTCGCGCGAAAATGCAGCTTTACTGCTTACAGGAAATTTCAGGTACGAGGACCTTGATGAGAACCATGCGATAAAATCATTTAACAAATATCTGCCGGATGCCGATGCAACCAATGGCTGGTTTTCCAATGCCACACCGGATTTTTTCAGTTTATCAACCGCTTTTTCTGCCGGCTCTCCAAGCTTCCAATCTTCAAATATTTTTTTCCTTAATTCATATTTGCCAACGTACGCGCGTGCGATGCGGAAAGCATCTCCGTCGATGATAAAATTCGATTGACGCATTAAAGAATCAACATACCGGTCCGATTCTTTATCAAGTACAGATTTAACCAAATAATTCCGCACTTCCTGCTTAGCACTTGCATAAGCAGACTCTGTAACTATTCCATTCCGGGTAATCGATTCAATCCGGACGATGTACCAGCCATCCGCACCCTGTACCGGTTTACTTATCATGCCTTCATGTAAGCTATCTACAATAGCGGCTAAAACCGGGTTCTTTTTAAATAAATTGAACTTGGTTGTGGTTAATTCTCTGTCCGAGGGAAATACATCCGTAGGAAGTGTCTGTTTAAACAACGTGTCGAACAGGACACCTTGCTTTAATTGGTCAAATACTTTATGCAATTCGGCATCTGTCTCACAAAACAACCACTTCAGGGTTATTTCAAAATTAGCCGCTGCTATGCCCTTTTCAATCTCCGCGTCTGCAATACTCACACGGGGAGTAATTTCCTGCTTGTATAACGCTTCGGTAAGTATATCATTGTAAATGTCCTTATAGACCGTCCTGAAAATATCAGCTGTATCCAAGCCGCGGGATTCGGCATCGAGTGACAGCAGGTTCTCGTTAATCCAATATTTCAAATAGACTGATTTCGAATTTTCTTTCCGTTTAGGGAATGCCGGGCCAAATTCATATCCATCAATAAATTCTTTGACTGTAATATTCCTCTCTCCCACTGTTGCAACTATTGAGTCACCTAACAATTGGGCGCTGCTTTGCTGCCCAAGGCAGCATGCGGCAAGAATAAACAAACAAAAAAACATGCGGTACATAATCAGAATCCGATACTCAGCGAAAATGAGTGAATGCTATTCAGTCTTCCGAAATCCCTGTAGCCGTAATCGAATGCAATTGGATTTTCGGAGAACAGCATTTTGGTATTAATACCAAGGCCTAAAGTCAACCCGCCTTCACTGTCTGCTAAAAATATCGATTTATATCCACCACGGGCAAATATCCAGTCATGATAAGAGAACTCAACTCCCGCGTTAATACTTTCATAATTGTTATTCGGATGCAGTGCATCAATAGCGGCTATTGCCTTATACTCGCCCTCCTGAAAAACAGGGAATGTAACACCTATCTGTAATATCATCGGCATATCCCAGGTATCCAAATCAATATTATAAGGTATCCTTTCATTCGAGCCTTGTTTTGTTTCATCAACCCGGTAATAAGAGCGTGTGTCCCTGCCTTCGAGTTTCATTCCGGTTCCGAAATTAGAAATTGAAGCGCCGATAACCATGCCATTCAGTAAATCCGTTGTAAACATGGTGCCCGCATCAATTGCCAGCCCCTTTGAACTCATATGCCAGATTGTTTGCTGTATGTATTTTGCCGTAAAACCGATTGAAAACCTGTTGGTAATACTGCGGCCATACGAGATTCCCAGCGCTAAATCACCGGCACTGAAAAACTCACCGGTTCCTTCGGGCATTTCGACTGTCCTTACAGACATATCGGCCATGCTTAATGAAGTGAAACTGAAACCGAACGTGCCAATCTCTGCAACCGGAATAACAAGGCCTGCGAAGTTGAATTTGGTATCTGCAAGCCATTGCGAATGATAGAGGATTACTTCATTTGTTTTAAAGCGCGCGATGCCGCCTGCATTCCAATAGAGTGCCGATGCATCGCCCGCGAGTGCTACGAAAGCACCGCCCATTGCCTGCGCCCTGCCCCCGACTCCTATTTCGAGGAAGGAGGCTGCCGTGGTGCCTGTTTTAGAAACTTTCAAAGATTGTGCATTCGATAAAGTAACGGAAAGCACTGAAAGCATGAGAATACTGATTTTTACGATGTTGTTCATGGTTTTGCTCCTTCCTTTACTTTATTACCGCGAATTTACCGATTTTTTCGCCGACACCGGGTGCGTCCACATGAAAGATGTAAACGCCGAATGCCATATCCATCCCATCACGGGTCGTCAGGTTCCATGCAAGCTGGCCGTCAGTTAAGGTGCTTTCATGTTCTAATGTCTGCACCAGTGCTCCACTCATAGTAAAAATACGTATGGTGCATTTTGCAGGCAGGTGTATGAACTGAATCCTGCGTTCTCCTCTTCCGACATCCGTTGTTGCGGGTTCCCACGAAGCCGCGCCAACATACGGGTTTGGCACAACTGCTATCCTGTCTAATTCGCCGGTCGCTTTTGATTTATCAAACTGCTGTTCTTTAGTTGTAAACTGCAAGTATTCACCGGTACGGAAAGGCTTAGTTGTTGCTATCTTGTACACATCACCCGGCAAAGGCGGGCGCTGATTAGCGGCTGCAATGGCCGTATCTTTTTGCAGAGTCATCGACCAGCTTATATGCAGGTTACTAAAATTTGTTGCCTCACTGCCTAATGTATCGCCAAAAACCACAAATATGGCATCACCATCGTTAAACTTCAGGTCATTATTATTATCCCGGAAGATAAACTGAAAGCGGTCAATGTTTTCTGTCGTATTCCTTACAATTATATTCGAAGGAAGCGGCTGGCTGAATCCCGTTGCGGGATATGAAGTATCGCCCTGCATTGAATCGGTAAATTCTATTTCAAAATCCGCAGGATAATCGGTTCGTTTTGATGCATACCCGGCAGCATACCGGGAATCGAATCCGGTGCTGACGATAAAGTTGCTGCTGCCTTTTTTCCACATACAGTCCGCGGGATTTATTTTAACAATACTGTCATTTTTAGCATCAATACTAAATCCGTCAGTCGTCAGGGTCTGTACATGGTCACCCGTGAACCGTGTCTGCTTAATAATCGTATCGTTAACCGAGTAATCAATTAAGCGGTAATAAGGGTACGGATTATTTTGATACACTGCCTCGTTGGTAAACTCAAGCCGGTAGGTATGGTTTGCATGTATTGAATCCGGGTCAAGGATATTAAGCGTTGCTGAACCCGTTCCTGGTCCGCTCATTTTCATGTTCGTAATTTCGGGCGGAATATATCCGGCAGCGGGTGCCCTTGGCGTTGCTACCGCAGTATTGACATCGGTTTTCACTTTGCCATTACTCGCAATTTTAATAATGCTTGTTGTTTCTGAAGGCGGTATTCCTTCAAACTCACCGGCAATAGTGGTCGTTGTAAATCCTTGGTCGTATGAAACGACTGAATAATAGTATGTTTGCCCATTTTGCACGGTCGAATCAACATAAGAGTGGCTTAACCCGGTTTCACTGCCCATATTAAATTTTGCACCTTGAATATCAATGGGGTGTAAACCTTTTACACCATCAACCAAATCAAACATGGCTAATGGTTTGCGGTAAACCGTTTTCCCGTAAGCGTCTGTTACTATTTTATTTTCAATAAAATTCGGTTCAGTTGAGCGGTAGATACGGTACCCTTCAAAATTGTATTTCTGGTAAAAAGCATCAAATGTTTTTTCTGCGCGGTCATCCCAGTACAGGGTTACACGGGCATCACCGGGTATAACTTTTACAACCGGCTTTTCAGGCGGTTTTGCAAAACGGTAATTTGCATTATAGATAGACTGTACCGTTCTTTTTCTTCTGAATAAATCATCTTTGTCAATACCGAATATGAGAGCCATCGAGAAACGCTGTGTTTCTCCTGTTTCTTCTGTCTTATGCGTTATCCCCGAATACGTAGTTCTGCCAGCCATGTGAAACAGGTATGATGAGAAATAGTTACCAAGATTAACACCTGCCAAGGATTGCCCGTGCGGTGAAGGCAACGCTGAAAGTGCAGTCCAGTTTTCTTCATCTTTGAGCAGTTCATACCGGTGCACGGGAAAGATGGCAAATCCGGTTAATCCTAACTGATCTGTTTCATCTTTGTCCAAAACACCAAAATCGGGTTCAAACTGATCAGGCCTTCCGTTGGCTTCCGTTCCATCTTTATCCGGAACAGTATAGTTATCGTCATAAGGCCCGATACCATCTGAGCCCACATCATCATATATCGGTTCGCCATAATCCCATTTGCCATTAAGATTCACATCAGAATAATTCCTCCAGTTGGCATTCTCATCCGCATCCCAGTGTGCCTTCCAGGAATAGCCGTAAAAATTTCTGAATTTGGCAGTATCTGCCGCGAGATTTTTCAAGTAAATATCGGTTTGCGGGGTATTGATAAAATTTACCGCAGCATTATCCCGTTTTTCGTCAGTTAATCCGTCACGATCGTTATCTTTTATATCATCGCCAATACCGGGGCTTTCCAAAAATGCATAGGCGGCAAACCCCACGGGGCTCCAGTTTCCGGGGTTTCCATGCGGCACTGTTGACCATGCATACGAAATTGCAAGTATTTCGTCATAGTCACCGGCATTATTCGATGAGTTGTCATGCCCGCCGACACCCCAGTCAACATATTGCGCGAACAGCGTTTTATCGTAATCGGTTGTGCCCATGTTGGTAATTTCATAATACCAGAAGATAACATCTTCGGCCAGCACCTGCGACCATTGAAATGCCCTGCCGTGAACCTGCATACCTAAGCCTCCCCTTGTCGGGTTATCGGCATCGGGATGAAAATTGTAACGGTTTATGTAATCCCTGTCTTCATCATCGTCAAATACAAAATAAGATTCAACATCGGCATTCTGAATACCCTTACCAAAGTAGCCGTTCCAGATACCATCCCAGTCAGTCGGCCTGTCAGGCCAGGTACTTGGCCAGGTTTTCGAATCATCACTCCGGGCAACAGAGGATTGATACGGATTGGCATAGCCGGGTAAAGGCCACCATCCATACGTGACTCCCGAAGAAGCATCGTACCGGGTAAATTCATAGTAGTTGGTTTCCAGCGGATGAATTAACTGCCCGCCGGGCGCTTTGGTTTCAGCCTGTACAATTACCGCGATTCCATCCACGTATGTATGCCCGCTGCCGCGGGGCCAAACACCGCTTGTTGTCGGTTCATTCAAGTAATCGGCTATTTCGCCAAAATTGTAAAAGGTGGTCTGAACAAGGTTTCCGTCCATGATGCCTTTTTTCGTGTACTTGTGATTGCCCCGGTTCTTATCCACGAGCTGTTGCGCGTGCAGGGAAAGAAAGGAGACTGCAAAAATCAATACAATCAAATTATGTTTGTTAAGCATGTTAAGTGTTCCTTGCTCTTCCCGTTAAAAATCTATTGAAGCGCCAAGTATAACCTGGCGGGGGGCTGAGTAAAAATCCGGCCGCGTGTAATAGTCTGCCAGTGTATTAACACCGCGGGGAGCTTCCTGCGCCCGCGTTAAATCCAATGTGTAACCGGACCGGCCGGTATCGCCAAAAACATTCAATTCGTTTTCGGTATCGAACAAATTATATATTTTGAGAAATACTGCCAGTTTATACCCATCCAGTTGTAAAAACTTGGTATAATAGAAATCAACATTAATCATTGTTGGTTTGTTGTCACTGTTTTCAAGCCCCACCCGCTGATTTTGCAGTGAAGGTGTGTATGGCAGCCCGGTACCAAACCGACCAATAAAGGAAGCGATATAGTCTGTGGTTTCGCCGAGTGTTAAGCTAAAATTAATCGAGTGCCTTCTGTCCCAATCCAAAAACACTAATTGCTTGTTCGCTTCAACCGGGGGAGAGGCCTGCGCCTTATTGTATGCATCATTGGGGTCAGAAGCATTACCCTTGGCAACCTGATAGGTATAGTCGATTCCTGCACCAAACCCGTCGGCAAATTGTTTTTCGAATGACAAAGTAAATCCACTTACCGCGCCGTAATCCCTGTTTACAAACTTGGCGTATTTTTTAAATTCATTTTTTATGTGTATTTCGGTACCAAGAAGATTCCTGATATCCTTATAATAAGCGGTAACCGTAGTACCAAAACCGGGGAAAAGCTCCTGCTGTAATCCGATTTCGTACATGGTGGTTTGCTGCGGCTTCAAATCAGCGTTACCAATACTTGTTCCAATATTCTGTGGATAATCTCCGGTAAGCGGTATTCTGAAATTAGGATTCTTGTACAAATATTCAAACGGGGGTACTTGAAAAAAATGGCCGTACGAGATATGAATTGCACCTTTATCACTCATTGGATACGAGATGCCAAGCCGTGGAGAAATTTGATATTTGGCTGTTGCCGTGGTAAACAGCGAATCAGGATACGCTGGTGTTAAATCATCAAGAACCCCTATGTTATCCGGGTCTTTTAACACTTTTGCATCAGGTTGAAATAAATCAAACCGTGCACCGATATTGACGACAAGATAATCGAGCTCTATTTTGTCCTGCAGATAATAGGCAAACTGCACCGGGTGGTTTGTATAAACGTTATAGTTAAATGTCCCGTCTTTCGGCATGGATGGTTTATAATTGCTGTTGGCATCAATAACAATTTGCAAATCTTTATAACGCAAAGTATGTAAATTAAATTCAAAGCCCGATTTCATTTCGTGCAGTTGGTTAAGCTGGCTCGTAATATCAATCTTCGCGGTTTTAATTGTCGATGTATGATAAAAATGCCAGTTCTGTGTGCCGCCGGTTAAAAATGCATTGCCTGAAACATCTTTCAGCCGGTCGGGGTTAACGTAGCGTTCGTCAAGCGGGTTTTCAAAAACGTAGCGCTTAAAATCGGTATTAACATAGGACGCGAGTGCATCGAGAAAAATCGATTTGTTGAAAACATGCGTGTAACTTAAACTAACAAGTGAATTATTCTGATGATTCGTGTAATCACCATCCGGGTTAAGCCGGTACGAGTGATTGTATTCTTTATACTCCTGATTTTGCATCATGGTATTAAGCACTAGGCCTTTACCGCCGCCAAGTTTATATTGCAGTTTTGCCTGAAGGGTACCACGCCTGTTATAATTCATTGAGGCATATTTATTATCACCGGTTGCCCCGACATACCATTCAGCCGGATTATTGGCCGAAAAATTTGATGAATCCGAAGGGTTAAATTTCCGTTTGCCATACATATACCCGTCATCATAAACATATCTTCCTGAAAGGAAAAATTTCAGATAATCACCTGTTCCCGGTACGGGACCGCTAAACGTGCCTTGCACATTGTGAATAGCAGTGGGTGATACATTATCAATATTTTGAAACACATCTTTGTGAGAGCTGATATAATCGCCTGCATAGGCTGTTAAAGAACCCGCGTAGTTCTCACCCGCGATTTTTGTAATCTGATTTACCACTCCTGACAGAGCTTCTCCGTACTCGGCATTAAATGTACCTGTAAGCACTTGCAGTTCCTGGATACTGTTAACTTCGGCAGTAAGGGCAGATTGTCCGGATAACGCATCATTCACCGATACACCATCAATCAGATATTTCACTTCTCCGCCGCGACCGCCTCTAAAATGACCGTCAACAACACCGGCCTGCAGGTTAACTACTCCTGCCACATCTTCTACCGGCAGCATTGCTATATCATCCGCGCTGATTTTATTCTCAGTCGAGGTTAAATCTTTGCGAACGATTGGTGCCTGCGAAGTAACAACAATCGAATTAAGCTGTAAAGTTTCCGAAGCAAGTTCTATGTCAAGCCTGCTGGTCTGATCAACAGATACCCTGACGTTTTTAATATTAACCTGCGAGTATCCGATGTACGAGGCTTTTATCTCGTAAACACCGGGAGGTAAATTAATGATAAAAAAGTTACCTTCGGCATCGCTGACTCCGCCGTATCTTGTACCGGTTACCTGAATATTCACGCCGATTAACAATTCTTTGGTTTTGGCATCCGTAACGGTGCCTGCAATTTTTCCTGTTGTACCGCAGAAGTAATCTGTTGCCGTGAATAAAACCAATAATGCAGCCAAGATGTATTTGTTTTGAGATATCAATGTGATCATTACATGCCTATGCTAATAATTCCTGACATAAAAATAAAGAGGGCAGGACAGAGTCCCACCCCCTTGAGGTACATTATTTAAGAAGAATCATCTTCTTGTGTGTTTGCTGATTGCCAGCTTTAACCGAATAGATATATGTTCCGGTAGCAACTTTGCTTCCCTGAGCATTTACGCCATTCCAATTTATCGTGTACATACCCTGTGCCTGATCTTCATTCAGTAAGGTAATTACTTCATTGCCAAGCATATCATATACCTTTATGGTAACGTTTGTTGCTGTAGGAATTGAGTAACTGATCCTTGTTGAAGGATTGAACGGATTCGGATAATTCTGAAATACCGTAAAGTTTGTCGGAATTGCATCTGCATACTGTGTTCCTGAAACAATACTCAAATTAGTTATTTGTAAATCATCAAAATAAACCGTACCGGTAAATCTTGAATAGATATGCAATCTAATTTCAAGCGCTTTTGCATCCGGGGTTTCAGGCACTGTAAAATCAAACGTGTAAGGAGTCCAGTCGAATGAGTTAACTGCCGGGAACTTAAAGCTCATATCTTTTGGATAACCATCAACGCTGTTAAAGCCAACATTGTTCTCGTTGCCCTTGAAGAAGCCATAGGTAAAACCAACTGACCATGTATCAGGATATTTTGCCGCTGAATCGGGCACTAAATTACTTGCCTTAATCCATACTGTTGCACGCAATACATCGCCGCCTTTAACATTCTCTATATTGAAAACGCTACCGTTGTTGCCTTTTGCTGTTGTGTTTAACAAACAACGCTTGGTTCCAACAAATCCATCCTGCGGGGTGCGGGTAAACGGCATGTCAAATTTCAATGCGTTCATTCCGCTGTGTGTGGCTTCGTTACTTACTTTCGTGTTCTCGTAACCATTAGATAACAATCCGTCGTTGCCGCCATTCGGTGGCAGCCAGTATATCCAGCCTGTCGGCATATCTACCGAGGTATTCCAGTTCTGTCCTGCCCAGCCGCCATTCCGGCCAACTAAGATAAAATCATCCGCCCATACTGTTCCGGTTGCGTCTTTGCCGCCAATGAACTTTATGATCGTCTTCCATGAATCTTTCGGTAATATCGTTTGTCCTGCTGCATTTGTATCGGCTATCCAGCCGGTGCTTGTAGCCTGAGTCTGATTTACCGGTAATTTGGTTTCACCAATCAGTACTCCTGCACTATCGTAAAATGCATACGTTACAAACCATCTTGCATCATCATTTGCAGGGTTAACATTAACTCCTGATGTTTTTACCCACGCGCCGATTTTTATATCAACATTTGCATAATGGCGTTGTGACCAGTAGTCCACCATGTTTTCCGATTCCCATAC
>JACPGF010000118.1 GCA_016182615.1 Ignavibacteriales bacterium | reverse complement strand
TTTTGAATCAATTTTCAGTTTTGATGTAAATAAAAGTTTGACTACTACAAGAATCATTAAATATTATTCACCAAACAGCGTTTTATTTATCAAGCCTAATCAGCGTCGTTTTTGGTTAAATTCTATTGCTTATAGGGACGCAGATGTTGTTTTTACAGATATTGTGAATACGCAAATATGATAGTAAATCAGAACCTGCGTGATACTACTTTTTTGAGTAGACCAAATTTTGACTTTGAAGAGCAAACCAACTTAACCAGATTGATCGAAAAAGCAATAATTGCAACCTTACCCCATTTTCAGGAAGGAATTAAGAAGAGTTTTGCAAAACCACTTGGCGAGTCAGATCTTAGTCAGGAATTTGTAATTCATCTCAATCGCGTCCTTAGGAATCTTGGGTTTTCACTTTTAGCAATTCCACAAGCAAAAGATTATCAGACCAAAGAAGCGAACAGCAGATCGATGGTCGATTTTTCTTTTGTTTCAAGTGAGCAAAAGAGCAGCACAAGGCTATTATACTCAGTTGAGGCTAAAAGACTTCCCACACCTGGAAGGAAGAGAGTTCAAGAATATATATGGGGAGTCACAGATAACGACAGACCTACTGGCGGAATCCAACGTTTTAAAACAGGGGATCATGGTGCCGGTCTAGCAAATTGTGCTTTGCTGGGTTTTGTAGAAAGCAAAAGTTTTTATTATTGGTTTTCAACTATTAACTCATGGATTAAATCTCTTGCAGAAATTAAAGCGGATTGGGATATAAGTGAACAACTATATGATTTCATTGATCATCAGGATCATTCAACTTCGTATTCCGTTGCCATACGTAGCAAGGATAAAGTTAAGCTTTTTCATTTTTGGATATATATAGGTCAATTGTAACTTTGAATTTTTTCATTCCAATTATTCACAAAATATTACAGCGGAAGCGTTAAAAGAATTGAGGCAAATACCCGGGGTCGGCAAGAGTATCGCGGCTGACCTGCTTGCAATCGGTATTAATAGGGTTGCCGACCTTAAAGGCAGAAATCCGGAAGAGATGTATGTTGCATCGAATAAACTTGCGGGTGTGCAGCAGGATCGCTGTTTACTGTACGTGTTCCGTTGCGCGGTATATTACGCCACTAAAAAACAACACGACCCGGAGCTGTTAAAATGGTGGAATTGGAAAGAGATTACTATTACCCCAAAAGGCAAGATTAAACCAGAAACAAAATAACCTGGATTAGCTGTTCCAATGCAACTGTCTGAACCGGGATTTTCAGGACCCGCCTGAATACCATTGGTGGGCAGGTTAAAGGATTTACAGGATGTTTTTCTTTATATCCTTTTAACAGCCTGCAATTGGAATTCAGGCGGGTTCTGAGAACTTTAACCCTCGGTGAGGTTCATCATTATTTAACAAACCCTTGCTATCAAATAGCAAAGAAATGTTTTCACCCTAATAAATTGCGGCTAATCATGTTCATCATTCAAATCACAGTTCAGACAATTTACAAAAGACCACACCTCTCTAACTAATTTCCAAAATTATTCATTCTTCATTATTAATTATTCATTACTCCTCCCCGTCCAGTTTTTCATGCTTTGGGGAATGCCTAAAAGAATGATGAGTTTCTGAAACCATGAGTCCGGCAGTAAACCGCGTATGCGCGGATTAAGGGCAACGGTAATCGGCCGCTTCGGTGAATATCTACCGCGTTTCAGCGCGGATTCAACAATTGCTTTTGCAATAATATCATGATCCTTAAGCTGCGGGGCGATAAGGTTTCCGGGAAAGCCGAGTTTCGCACCCTTGAAAAGACCGTGCGCTATATACGACGGGTGCACGGTAGAATACCTTACCCCGTCTTTTTTGTTATTGTAGGACTCAAAACGGAGTGACTCGGTTAACCCCCACACCGCCCACTTGGTCGCGGTATATACCGCAAGACCCGGTACGCCGAGCGTACTTGATGCAGATGAGAGATTGACGATGTGGCCGGAATTTCGTTCGTTCATGCCCGGTAAAAATGCCTTGGTGGTATAAACTAATGCAGTAAGGTTAACGTGAATGGTTTTTTCCCATTCTTCATCAGTGCGGTCGAGCAGGTCGCCCCCAAAAACAATTCCCGCGTTATTGATGAGAATATCAACTTTTCCCATTTCTTTTATTGCGGTTTCCGCCATCTCGTACACTTGCCGTTTGTTGGATACATCGCAGGAATGCGCGTAAACGGTGCCTTTCAGCTTTAACTCGTTATAAGCTGTTGCAAGCGCTTGGTTATTGATGTCCCAGATGGTGACTATAGCACCTTCATGTAACAAGCGGCGTGCTGTTGCAAGCCCAATCCCCATTGCTCCCCCGGTAATAACAACTGTTTTGTTTTTAAGGTTATACATGGCTGCGCGTTGTGTGCCTTTCGGGTAAATTTACTTTCAGTTACATGACCGGCAATAACCGGCATAATCTATACACGAAAAATAGAGATTCAGCATCACCATGCAAAATAAAAGTATTTAAAGTGCCCGGACTTCTTCGTATTTTTTCAGGCACACGAAAATTAATTTATTGTAATATCCGAAAGCTGCTCATGCAAACAGAAAATATACCGGTCATCCTGCTCGAAGAATTTTCGAAAAAAGCCAATCCCGCCTTTGCAAAAATGGCAGGTGAAAAATACGGTTTACATGCAGAAAATTATCTTGGCCTGCGTAACCCCGAGATATACGCGGTTGCAGATGTCATATATCCACAATTAAAAAATCTCCCTATTAATGAACTGCTTGCTATCTGTTCGGCTTTACTGGCTAATGGCAACAAGGAGTGCCGCTTTACCGCGTTCCGGTGGGCATCAAAAGCATGTAAAAAACTTTTACCGGAGCATCTCCCTCTTTTTGACGAATGGCTGAACCAATACATGCACGATTGGGCTGACTGCGACTTCCTCAGCACGAAGGTTGTTGGTGAATTGTTTGTCAGGAATCCGGAGTGCATTCCGCAAACGCATGTTTGGGCAGCGAGTGCAAAGCTTTTTGTAAGGCGTGCAGCGGCGGTAACGCTTATTGTGCCTGTTAAGAGGATTGGTGTTTTACAGGAATCTTTCGCCATTGCAGAAACTATGCTTCTGGACAAAGAAGACCTTGTACAAAAGGGGTATGGCTGGCTGTTAAAAGTTGCTGCCGACCGTTTCCCCGATGAGGTATTTGCCTTTATTCTCGAAAGAAAAAACATCATGCCCCGCACCGCGCTCCGGTATGCAATCGAAAAGATGCCCGATGATATGCGCGCCCGTGCATTAAGCAGGGACTAAAACGAGTGAAAAAGTTTCAGGAGTTTATCACTACAAATTTTACTTGGATTGTTGCCGCCTACGTGCTCTTGCAGCTTTTGTTACTCTTCAAGTTCCCTTTGCCGTATTCCAGTGATTCACGCTACCTGTACGGTCTGGCTCAGCAATGTATTAACGCGGGTAAATTCTATCCGCTCCCGGAACATCTCTACCACGATTATCTTGTTGCCCCGGTATTTATCAATCTGCTTGTAATACTCCTTAAACTATGGAACAGCCAGTACATCATCGCACTTTTTAATATAGCACTGAATACCGCGCAAATATTTCTCCTGTTCACTATCACCCGGAAAATTTTCACCCGGAACATTGCTGTAATTAGCTGTGTATTGTACATGCTGTACCTGAACAACCTTGGTATGGTGCTCATGAATTTTAACGACCTGTTGTTTAATGTGCTCATCTCAGCAGCATTACTGTTGTTTATGAGGGAAACACTGACGGGTATGGTTTTATCCGGTTTACTTACCGGGCTTGCAGTTGGTGTGCGGCCGGTTGCATGGGCTTTTCTGTTAGCGGTTATTGTAATAACCCTTTGGGAATGGAAACAGAAACGTGCTTCAAACCGGCCATTGTTTTCCATGCTTATCGGGACTGCCCTAACAATTCTTATGATAGGATTTATTATCAAAGCCGGAACGGGCACTTTTGTTTACACATCAAACTTTAGCGGACTGAATATCATCATCGGTGCAAACGATGACGCTCTCGGCGGATTTCAACCCAAGGTATTTGACAAAGGAAAATCCGGTTATATCGGGAATATCGAGAGCCTAACCCATGAACAACGTGAGGAGTTTTGGAGACAAAAAGCATTCACATGGATTCAGGAGCATCCCGTCCGGTGGGCTCTGTTAATGCCGCTTAAACTAATCCGCATGTACATTACTGATGATTACAACGTTTCAAGACTCTTTTTTGAACAATACAGCATTTATCACGTGTACCGCGGCATACGGTATGGTGAACCCATGCCCGCAGCGGACCGGGGTTATCCCGCCGCATATATTGTCACATGGGCGGTTGTGCAGCTACTCCATCATCTGTTTTTCTTTTGGATTGTGTGGACAAGTATTAAAGCACTCATAAAAACACGGCATAAAGTTCTGCCGAACAAATTTATCCGCATCATTCTCATCTATTGCATGGTCGGCATTGCCATGACACTATTAGCCTATGGCGAAGCCCGCTATAAATATCCCTATTTACTCACCCATTTCATCTTCACCGCATTATACCTTAATAGTGATGAACTATGAATGCTGAGTGATGAATAAAGAAACAAGCACTCAGGCAAACAATAATGCCCTCCAATTCTTCATTATTAATTGTTCATTATTCTTTCCTCCCTTATATTTTAGTAAATTGCGTGCACTTATTTATTACTTGTTGAATCTCTATGAAAATGAATTGGAACGACCTGCTCAGCAGCAAACGGCTCGGGCTTGACGAAAACAAAAATGCAACGATGGAAAGAACATCTTTCCAGATTGACTATGACAGAATAGTATTCTCCTCAGCTTTCAGGCGGTTGCAGGATAAGACGCAGGTATTTCCGCTCGCGGAAAGTGACTATGTACGCACGAGGCTGACACACAGCATGGAAGTATCCTGCGTGGCACGTTCCCTTGGCATACGCATTGGGTTGGCATTGTGCGAAAAGTACAAGCTTGAGCATACTCATCCCAGCGATGTTGGCACCATACTTGCCACTGCCGCGCTTGCTCATGACCTTGGCAATCCGCCATTTGGGCATAGCGGCGAAGATGCAATCAGGCATTGGTTCGAAGTATCCCCCGTGATGAAGCAATACATAAGCGGTCTTTCCCCTGCCGAGCAGACCGACATTCAAAAATTTGACGGCAACGCGCAGGGATTCAGGCTGCTGACCGTGTTGCAAATGCCCGAGAACCCCGGCGGCATGCAGCTTTCATACGCGACATTGGGTTCATTCGTTAAATATCCGGTTGAGTCCTCGCAAATGCGCACCGATGACAGCGCCCGCAAAAAGAAATTTAATTTTTTTCAATCTGAAAAGGAACTGATGCGAGAGGTTGCCGAAGGCACCGGATTGCTCCCCGTACCAATGGAAGGCTACAGCTGGGTCAGGCACCCGCTTGTTTATGCTGTTGAGGCCTCGGATGATATCTGTTACCGCATTGTTGACTTTGAAGACGGTTTCCGTTTGGGGCTTGTCAGTTACGAAGAAGTGAAAAGCCTGTTCATGGAAATCATACAGTCCGATGAAGCGGAACATCACCTTGCCAGAATACATGACAATCACAACCGGGTGGAGTATCTCCGCGCGAAAGCCATGCAGAAGCTGATTGATGAAACCACCGAATGCTTTACCGCGAAGGAACAAGAACTCCTTGAAGGCAAAGTTGATCAGCCGCTCATACACTATCTGCCTTCGGGAGAGGTGCTTAAGAAGCTCAAGAAGCGTGCGTACGAGGACGTGTATTCGGACAAGCGGGTAATAGAAATTGAAGCGGCAGGCTTCGAAGTAGCTTCCGGATTGCTTGATCTGTTCATGCAGAGCTGCATGGAATTGGCGATAAAGGGCGATAAGATTTCACCGCAGAGTAAAAAGATCATGCAGATTATTCCCAAACAGTTTCATCCGCAGTCCGGTGCAAGTGTGTATCAAATCGTGCAGAATATCATAGATTATTTCTCCGGCATGACCGATTCCTACGCCGTATCGTTGTTCAAAAAGTTGAAGGGTATTTCACTGCCGGGGCAGTAAACAGTACACACAACAATTTGCAAATTAGCCGGATAAACACATCGTTAAAACAACAATGTGTTTATCCGGATTGTTTGCTTAGGCGGGGTTATTCTATTAAATCCGGAGGTTTGTCATGGCTGGAATTCATTGTGGCAATATGCAATACATTTAGAACATCGCATGTTTTTAATTCCGTTCCTCCGGAACTCAAATCGCACTATGGGTATTGTTACTATGCAAGGCATGCCCATGGCATAGCTATTGCAGCCCGGGCTTCCGGAATTGGCCTACGGGAATTCAACGACTCACTGATTTTAATACTTTTGTGTAAATCAACCTTAGGTTACGACCACTATTGTTACAATCTTTTGACCAAAGGTTAAACAGGAGCACCGCCTCATGCGGGCTCCATATTTTCCCGAAATGAGTAGCATTAAGCAATATTTGCAAATGGCAAATTCATAATTCACAATTCATCATTAATTTTTGTATTTTCGACTTTATTAATAAAACAATAGGAATTGTATGTTTCGTGGTGCCGGAACGGCAATAATAACGCCATTTACCGAAGATTTACAGGTCGATTTTGATGCTCTGCGGGCGGTAGTGCAGGATCAATTGGCCGGTGGGATACAAGCACTTATCGTACTGGGAACAACGGGGGAAGCGCCCGTTATCTCCGAACACGAGCGGAAACAAATCATCGATACGGTAATGGAAGAGAATGGCGGCCAGGCAAAAGTACTCGTTGGCACTGGCGGTACTGACACGTTCAAAACCTTACAGTTAAATGCATGGGCCGAAAAGCACGGGGTTGACGGATTACTTATTGTTAATCCATATTATAACAAAAGTACACAACGCGGGCTGATAACTCACTACCGTGCAATATGCGAGCTGACAAGCCTGCCGGTAATGTTGTACAATGTGCC
Organism: Ignavibacteriales bacterium; assembly: GCA_016182615.1. Classification (GTDB taxonomy): domain Bacteria; phylum Bacteroidota; class Ignavibacteria; order Ignavibacteriales; family Ignavibacteriaceae; genus JACPGF01. The sequence continues at coordinate 17,035 of JACPGF010000118.1, read as the reverse complement.
TTCGAGAACGGCGATGAATATGCTGCCGGAAACAATACTTGCAATACACGAAGCATGCCCGAATGTAGTTGCAGTTAAAGAAGCGTGCGGAGATATTTCGCAAATTGCAAAACTGATGGCAATGAAACCGGACACTTTGGAAGTATTCTCAGGCAATGATGATCAGGCATTGCCCATGATGGCACTTGGAGCAGCCGGTGTTATTTCAGTGTTCGCGAATGTATATCCCATGGTTATGGCCGCTATCGCGGATAATATGCTTGCCGGCAATGCAAACGAGGCATTACGCATACACAATAAATATCTGCGTTTCATGAATTTATTATTTATCGAAACAAGTCCTATGCCCGTTAAATACGCGTGTAGTATCCGTGGACTTTGTAAAAACACGCTGCGTTTGCCTCTTGTTCCCGTAACAACCGAAACCGAAGATGTATTGCGTAGTGAAATGGATAAACTGAAAGGAATGTTTTAATGAGATATGGCTTAGTTGGCGCTAACGGAAGAATGGGTATGGAAATTCAGACGGCCATGCTTGAAGCCGGACATACATTGGTATATGCCCTTGATATGAATCATGAAGAAACAACTGGCATTCCGGAAGTCATTATCGATTTCTCTCTACCCCTTGTTTTAGAAATAACTTTTCAAAAAGTAAAAGCATTTAATGTCCCGGTTATTATCGGTACAACAGGTTTTGATATTGCCCAGTTGCAAGCGATAAAAACAATGGCGGCAAAATATCCGGTTTTACAATCGTACAGTTTTTCTGTTGGTGTGCAACTAATGCTGGAATGCGTTGAGTTCCTTAAGAAAAAAACCGAGGGTTGGGATGTTGAAATTTCCGAAACACATCACCGGTTTAAAAAAGACAAACCATCGGGCACTGCATTAATGATCAGGAATCAATTAGGAAAAGATGCACCGATTGCATCGCACCGCTTGGGAAATGTAACCGGTGAGCATACCATTAGTTTTGGTGCACTTGGTGAAGTTTTGTCGGTAAAACATGCCGCGCTCTCACGGCGGGCCTTTGCTGATGGTGTGGTACTCGCTTCACAATTTATTATTTCAAAAAAGCCGGGTCTTTACACGTTTAAGGATGTCCTTTCACAACAAAATTAGAAGGAAATACTATTTAGATGGATTCATACGCGATTATTAATTATATAGCACAAGCAAAAAAGAAAACACCGGTTACTGCTTATCTTCGCGGGCTATTCCACGAGGACATGTTCGAGGGGCTTGAATATTACGGCAACAATCAATCCGGTGTGTTGTTTTGCGAATCGGAGATATTTGATGAATTTCTCCTGAAATACAAAGACAATATCAGGTATCACCGGGTCGAGTGCGACCGGAGAAACTCAGCGGTTGCCCTTGCAGACCTTAAAAAATTTAATGCGCGGATAGAACCCGGTGCTGTCATTCGCGACATGGTTGAAATCGGCAACAACTGCATCATCATGATGGGTGCTATGATTAACATCGGGGCAGTGATGTTGTTATTGGTGACAATGTTATCATGGGTGCCAATGCAGTTGTACTAGAAGGTGTAAAAGTTGGTAACGGCGCGGTAATTGCCGCCGGATCGATTGTTATCGCGGATGTTGAACCAAACACGGTTGTTGCCGGTGTTCCTGCAAAGGTAATCAAAAAAGTTGACGGGAAAACACGGTCGAAAACACTGCTAGTGGACTCATTAAGGAAATTATAGTGAAAAAAGTAATAGCCCCGTACGCCGTGGTGCAAAAATACGGGGGCAGTTCTGTTGCCGATACCGAAAGGATTCTTAATGTTGCCCGGCGCGTCGCGGCTAAAGTTGGCAGTGGCAGCAAGGCAATAGTCGTGGTTTCGGCTATGGGTAAAACAACAGATAACCTGATTAAACTTTCCAAACAAATTACCGGGGAACCTGATGCCCGCGAGATGGATATGCTGTTAGTAACGGGCGAGCAGATTTCCGCGGCACTGCTTGCAATGGCACTGCACACGCTTGGTTTGCGGAGCAAATCACTCAATGCATTTCAAGCAGGGATTAAAACAACCGGACGGTTTACCGAAGCTAAAATTAAGCTTATTAATAAAAAGAAACTTGAAAGCCTGCTGCAGGATAACGATGCCTTAGTTGTTACCGGTTTCCAGGGTGTTACCGACGACGATGAATTGACAACACTTGGACGGGGCGGCTCAGATACCTCTGCAGTGGCATTGGCAGCCGGTATGCAATATCCCTGTGAAATCTATTCGGATGTCGCGGGTATTTATACGTGTGACCCGAAATTATACCCCTCCGCGAAAAAAGTGCGGTACATATCTTATGATGAAATGCTTGAGCTTGCAGCCTCCGGCGCGAAGGTATTGCACAGCCGGGCTGTTGAAATCGCGAAACGGTACAATATTACCGTGTATTGCGGGTCATCTTTTAGTAATGAAGAAGGAAGTTATGTTGTGAATGAAGACACGATGATTGAAAAAGTAGTGGTCAGCGGATTGACTACGATGGATAATCAGACACAGGTTGTTGTTAAAAAACTGCCCGTTGATTATACACTGCTTAGAAGTATTTTTGAAAAAGTTGCCGAAGCGGAATTAAATATCGACATGATTTCGATTATTAATAACGGGCAGGATTTGAGCGTTTCATTCACCATTATCGATGAAAAGAAAAAGCATCTTGAAGCTGCGTTGAAAAAGGTATTAAAAGGTTTTGCCGGATACGCCATTGAATATAACACGGGCTTTGTTAAAGTAAGTGTTGTTGGCGTTGGCATGAAATCGGGCATTGGTGTTGCTGCCGATTTCTTCAAGGCATTAAATAACATCCCTATTCGTTTGGTAACAACATCCGAGATTAAAATTTCGTGCCTGATGGAAGAAAAGTACAAACAGACAGCAATTAACGCGCTTGCAAAGAAATTTAAGTTGTAAACTGCCGGATGCATAAAAAAAGCAGCAAATAGTTTAAGCAGGCCGGTTAAAACAAAAGTATTAACCGGTTTTTTTATATATTTAACAAAATATGGTTTTTAAGATTTTTTAAGTTAACACATGATTTCACCAATTACATTGCGGCATGAGCTGCACAAAAATCCTGAATTGATGTTTGAGGAGTTCAAGACAACTGAACTACTGCTTGCCGCGGTAGAAAAACTCCCCGGCCTTACCATACACAGACCGCTTGAAACCGGATTAGTTGCCGAGTATAAAGTAAACACAGGCGAGTATCTTTTATTCCGAGCCGATATAGATGCACTGCCAATAAAAGAGCTTACCGGTGTTTCGTTTGCATCCGGTAATAACAATATGCACGCCTGCGGACATGACATACACTCATCTATATTATATGGATTTATAAAAGAAGTGGTTGAAAGAAAAATTGACAAAAATATTCTTTTCGTGTTTCAGCCGGGTGAGGAAGGCGGCGGCGGTGCAGAACGAGTGCTAAACTCGGGACTGATACAGCAATTCCCGGTCAGCAATGCTTTTGCATTACATGTAATAGACGAATATGACTTTGGGACTGTTGCAACAACCAACGGGGTTCTGTTCGCGGCTGCCCTCGAGATTAATATTGATATAATAGGCAAATCGGCACATATTGCATTCCCTGACAAGGGCATCAATGCTTTTAAACATCTGATAGCTTTTTTGCAAAAGGCCGATGCAATCGTGGATGCCGCCCCTAAACCAAATCTCTATGGATACGGTAAAGTATTTAGCGGTACGGCAAGGAACATCATTCCCGAACACGCGAGAGCCGAAAGTACCTTGCGCACCATGAAGGTTGAATTGCAAAAAGATATTACCGGCAAATTTATTGCCGAACTCGAAAAGATGAAGCAGGAAGCAGGAATTGACTTCACGATAAGTTTCAGCAGCCCATATACCGAGGTTGTGGTTAACTCCGGTATGTATCAAAAAATCGTACCTGCTCTGATCGAAAAATTTACGGTCATCGATTGCGGTTACAAGCTAACAGCGGAAGATTTCGGGCTTTTCTCACGGGCTTATCCCTCATTCATGTGCTGGTTAGGAACGGGCAGGGAAAAGCGGTATGGTTTGCACACGCCGTATTTTTTACCGGAAGATGAAATAATTGCAAAAGGAGTTGAGCTTGACTTGCTTATACTCCAACAATTTTTATAAAATAAATTCTGAAAAATGGAAAAGGTTACTCAATGAACTTAGCAAATAAAATACCGGTGGGCGTATTAGGTGCAACCGGAAGCGTCGGCCAAAAATTTATTCAACTGCTCGAGGAGCACCCTTATTTTGAACTTATCGAAATAGCAGCTTCTGACCGCTCTGCTGGCAAGCAATACAAAGATGCCGTTAATTGGATACTCAGCACTCCCATACCTGAAAAGATAGCACAACTTCAGGTGAAGCAGTGCGATTCCGCATTCTCTGCACGCATTCTCTTCTCGGGTTTAGATGCATCAGTCGCGGGCGAAATAGAAAGTACTCTTGCAGGCCGGGGGCACATAATCGTGTCAAACTCGAAAAACCACCGTTGGGATGCGGATGTCCCTCTGCTGATACCGGAAGTCAATCACGGGCATCTTGCACTGTTAAAACATCAGAATTATGGCAAGGGAGCAATAATAACCAATCCTAACTGCTCAACTATCGGGCTGGCAGTGGCATTAAAACCGCTGCATGATGCATTCGGGCTTGAACAGGTAAATGTTGTTACCATGCAGGCGTTATCCGGTGCGGGGTATCCCGGTGTTTCCAGTCTGGATATTATTGATAATGTCGTCCCCTTTATTGGTGGTGAAGAAGAAAAGCTCGAAACAGAGCCAAAGAAAATTTTCGGAAAATATGCGAATGGAATTATAGAACTTGCCGACTTTAAGATAAGCGCGCAAACAAACCGCGTAGCCGTTCTTGACGGGCACCTTGAAACCGTGCAAGTGACACTACGTGAAAAGGCAAGCCCTGAAGCTATCATCGAAGCATGGAAAAACTTCCGCTCTCTGCCGCAGGAGCTCGATTTGCCTCTCGCTCCTTTGCAGCCGGTACATTATTTTACCGAAGAAAGATATCCGCAGCCTCGGCTGCACCGTAATCTGGATAAAGGCATGGCGACCTCGGTAGGCAGGCTGCGCCGGTGTAACTTGTTCGACTACAAATTTGTGATACTTTCGCATAATACCGTGCGCGGCGCTGCAGGCGGCTCGATACTGGGAGCGGAACTGCTGGCAGGGACGGGAAATATAATGTAAAATGTAAAATGAAATGTAGTGAATAAGGAGCGTTTACAATTGTTCATTTGATATTTTTGGTTGTCGTACAAGTTCGTCTTTATATAAAAGAAAATTAAAGACACTATATGGAAGAGTATTGGTATTCTGACATGAAGGATATGCTTTACTTCCCATCTCCTAATAACGGTTGAATTTAAATTGTGGAAAAAATAAACTAATATGCGAATGAGTTGCATCAACATAGTACGTTTTTTAATTGCTTATGCAAATGACTTTTAACAAAAAAGCTGCAACATGTAATAAAAAGAACAGCGTACCTCCAAAATTTTGAAAGGTAATTGGTAGAAATAGAATATCATTTGTTTTAATACAATTTTCTCAATAAGTTTCAGTGAACTAAAAACAGTTTTAATTTAATAAAACCGAATAGTATTATAGGAGCTCTTCTATGAGAAAATTGTACAATATAACTCTTATACTTACCTTACTACTTTTCAGTCAAACCTATGCACAATACGGTAAACTTGTTGGCAAAGTTACAGATGCCAAAACAAATGAACCGCTTTTTGGTGCTAGTGTGGTTGTTCAGGGAACCACTCTCGGTAGTATAACTAATGCCGAAGGTGAATTTTTAATACTAAAAATTTCCCCAGGTAATTATGATCTAAAAGCATCCATGATTGGATATGCGCCGGTAACTATCAAAGATATCGTCATCTCCATCAGTCAAACCACACAACAAGACTTTACTCTAACTGAACTTGGACTGCAGACAGCAGAAGTAACTGTTGTTGCTTCACGTCCAATTGTTCAACGGGATGTAAGTGCAAGTACACTAAATCTAACCATTCAGGAAATGGAAAACCTGCCAATTGCCAATGTGCAAAATATTCTTACATTGCAGGCAGGAATTCTAACAGGGGCAGATGGCGTATCTGTTCGTGGCGGTGGTGCTGATCAGACTTTGATTTCATTGAATGGTATGTCGTTAAAAGACGAAAGGACAAATATTTCATATTCCGGTATCAGCATGACATCCATTGAAGCCGTGCAATTACTTACCGGAGGCTTCAATGCTGAATATGGCAATATCCGTTCCGGTCAGGTAAATATAGTTACAAAAGATGGCAGCAAAGACAAGTATTATGTTAGTTTCTCAGGCAGATACCGCGGTGCTGCCCCGAAAAACTTTGGCGGCTCTCCAAACGACAAAGACGCATACTGGATACGTCCGTTTCTCGATCCGCAGGTTGCATTTGTGGGTACTAAAGCAGGTTGGGCCAACGATCCATATTTACAAGCTCAATATCCTGAATTTGAAGGATGGATAAAAGCTGCTAAAACTTATAATGATCAGAAAAATGCATCCGGTTTTGGAGATCCTTCTAACGATATAACCCCGTATGCTGCACAACAGTTGTATCTCTTTCAACACCGGCGTCAACTTTCTATTGCTGAGCCCGATTTCGATGCTGATATGTCGATTGGCGGACCCGTGCCAGTGATTTCAAATTATCTGGGAAACCTCAGGTTTAATTTTTCATTTCGCCGGAATTATAACAATTACGTAATACCTCTATCTACTTCAGCTTATATTGATCAGAGTTTTCAATTAAAAGTTACTTCTGATATTGGCGAGGGTATGAAATTGACTGTAGATGGGTTATTAAGCACGCAAACCGGTTCTTCGAGAAGCGCACTTGGCGCGCCACAGTTTTTTACTAATTCCGAGCAAATTTCCGTTAATTTAAGCAGATTTAGCAATTTTAAGACATCAGAAAACAGAATGTTTGCTACCGACTATTTTACACCATTGGAAGTAAAACGGCAGAATTTGGGATTCAAGTTTACGCACGCTCTTAGCAATTCAACTTTTTATGAAATTGTGGTAAGTAACTCGAATGCCCATTATAATACTTTTCTCGGAAGGAGCCGCGATACCAACCGCGTTTATCAATTCGGCAATTTGTTTGTTGATGAAGGGCCATTTGGATTTACTCCCGAACAAACATTTACAGGTATTAATAACTTCCGTATGAGTGTTGGTTTTAGTAATGGCAGGGATACGAGCATTGTTAACAGCACAACACTTAAGGCAGATATTACAAACCAGTATAATAAATTTCACGAGTTTAAGGCAGGTGTAGAATTTGTAACTACCGATCAAAAATTACGCGCCGGTTCTATCGACAAGTTTTTACCGAGTGGCCGGTACCTCGTTCAATGGGATAAAACACCTTCCCGCGGATCGTTTTACTTGCAGGATAAAATTGAATACGAGGGTATGATTGCCAATATAGGTTTACGTTTTGATTATTCATTTGCAGGCGGATCCTGGATAGATTATGATGTTTATTCAAAGGCATTTGGATCACCCTCCCGGTTAGATACCCTGCCAACATCAAAAGTTAAAGCGGTAACATCGCTTAGCCCCCGGGTTGGTATCGCCTTCCCGATAACTGAAAACAGTAAACTCTTTTTTAATTATGGTCATTTCCGTTCAATGCCCGATCCCATGCAATTGTATTTTACCGGTATTTATTCTGATGAAACAAAACAGGTTTTCAGATTGGCAGACCCGGAAAATCCATTTCCCAAAACAGTTGCCTATGAACTTGGTTTTGAGCAAAATGCTTTTGATATGTTCTTAACACGTATTGCCGGTTACTACAAAGATGTAAGTGAACAAGGCTTATTAACTACCTACATTAATAACCTCAACAATATTAATTATTCAAAATACGAGCCTAATTCTTACGAAGATATCAGAGGTTTTGAAATTTCGCTCAGCAAAAACCGTGGCGACTGGATACAGGGATTTATTAACTATACTTATATGGTTGCAACAAGCGGACGTTTCCATTACGACAGATATGATGCAAATCCCGGTCAGCAGTTAACGTATGAAAATACAACTACGGTTACCTATCAGGATAAACCTATTCCTCAGCCATTTGCAAGAATAAGCCTTGATTTCTTTACCCCCAACGAATGGGGTCCGGAATATCTTGGTATTTTCCCATTGGGTGACTGGCGGATGAACTTACTTGGTACCTGGCGGGCAGGTGAATATTTTTCATGGACCGGTGGAAGTGGATCAACTCCAGGAATACAAAACAACGTGCAGTGGACTGACTTTTACAACTTTGATCTGCGTTTAAGCAAGAGTTTTAAAGTTGCAATGGTTAATTGCCAATTTTTTGTAGATATTTACAACGTATTAAACATTAAACGCATGACCGGGCCGGGTTACGCTTTTATCGATGAAAAAGACTACCTCTCGTACATGCAATCGTTGCACCTCTCGAAAGATGATTTCGAGGGTTTTGCTAAAGATCCGGTAACAGGTGATCCGAAACCAGGTTATTCAAATACAGGGACGGCGGGTCAGTTTGTTTTTGGCGATGACAGGCCTGGCGATTACCGGAAAGGTGATTATATTGCCTGGGATGAAAGCGCTTCTGAATCTCTGAAAAGTGAATGGAGAAAAAATAAATCTTATATCGACATGCCGAATCAAGCTTATTTAACGTTCTTGAATCCGCGCGATGTGTACATAGGATTTAAATTTAATGTTGAACTCCATTAACAATATGTTTTTAATGCAAAATTCGAGAGGTTTAAGATGCAAATAGAATTGAGAAAAATTTTACTAGTGATATTCCTGTTTTTTACTGTTGCTTCATACGGGCAGGGCAACTTTAAGTGGCTCAATGCCGGCTCATTTCAGAATTTTTATTCTCAGGCAGGTTGTGAGGTTGAAGAAGGCCGGTCAAAAAATCAGCAGGATGGTTGGCAATGGCCTGCAATCTATCCTTATCAGGACTGTCAGGCGGCAAAAGGACTTTGGATTGGCTGCACCAATTTCAAGGAAGGTACGGATTTATATCCCTATCGTGTTGTGCAGGTTGGTCCAAGGTTGGCAGGGGTGGGTGAATTCTTTCCGGTAAAGCATAAACTGTACAGTAAGTTCCCGGCACCAACGGTTACCGTGGATGGTTTGGTCAGTTACGATAAATCAATTGAAATTGATTCAATTGATCCGAATATGAAACCAGACCGGATGATCCATAACATAGCTAATACATTAATCGGCCTTACTTTAGACCGCAAAATATCGCAGTTTAGCAATCCTCAACATGATAATTATGTTATTCAGGATTACACGTTTACCAATACTGGTAATACCAATGCTGATGAAGCGATTGAACGTACCGACAGTACTTTACGGGATGTTTATATATTCTTTCAGTATAGATGGGCTCCGGTAAAACAAGCCAGCAATACCATCGCGAATGGCACCCGGTGGGGTATGAATACAATGATTGATGCCCGTGGTGATTCTGTTTATGCAGGGGATAAGGCAGGCGAAAAAGATTATAGAACTATTTTTGCCTGGCATGGTTATTTCCCTGACAAAACCGTTTCATTCGACAATCAGGGCGCTCCCATCTGGTATGGCAAAACTAACAGTCTTGGTTATCTGACTGATGCCGATACCGTCGGGAGGCTTGGTGCCCCGCAATTTGTTGGTACACTTGCACTCTATGCCCAAAAATCAGTCACCGATGTTTCGGATGATCCGGGACAACCGTCAACATATACGTATTTAGATTCGGATAATGATGCAACTTCCGGGAGCGCCGATAATAATGCGTACAACCCTTCGAAGATGCAGGCTAAATACGAATGGATGAGAAAAGGTAAATCCAAACGTCATGCTTATACGGTACAGGGTGACGGAAAGTTTGAAAATCAGACCGGTGCTCCGAATGGTTCAACCCCCGGAGGTTATTCCGGAGCAATCGGTTTCGGCCCTTATACAATACCTTATGGCAAAAGCATCAGAATTGTTCTTGCCGAAGGCGCTTCCGGATTGGATCGGGATGCATGTATTTCTGTCGGTTCCGATTACAAATCCGGCAAAATAACTGCAACGGTAAAAAATCAAAGATTTCTTACCGGTAAAGACTCATTGATAAAAACCTGGTCGATGGCAACCAAGAATTTTAAGTCGAATGGTGATAGCGTAGTTGCACCGCCTAAACCCCCTAAAGAAGTAAATATAGTTTCTAAAGGCGATATGATTGCTTTATCATGGTCTCCATTTACCGGCGAGCCAACAACCCTAAAATACCGCGTCTATCGTGCCACCGATGTTATTGACAGTACATACCGGTTAATTACGGAAACGGCTCCGGGCATAACTTCGTTTAACGATACAACAAACCTCAGGCGTGGTTTTGGCTATTATTACTATGTAGTTGCCGTCAACAATGGCGTTGAAAGTAATAGATATTATTCTCAGGCTTATAATACTGCAACATTAAAACGTCCCGCAGGAACCTCGATTAACGATATACGGGTGGTACCCAATCCTTTTATCCTTGAATCAGATAGGGATTTAAGGTTCGGACGGGGCCGGGAGAATCAAATAGCATTTTTTGGCATTCCTGGTAAATGTACTATTAAAATCTACACTGAATTGGGTGAACTGGTTAATACCATAGAACATACCGATGGCAGCGGCGATGCATACTGGAATTGTATAACCAGTTCCGGGCAAATAGTGGTAAGCGGTTTATATATTGCACTTGTAACAAACGATGAAACCGGTGAGAAAAAAATCACCAAGTTTGTTGTAATAAGATAATTAATGAGAAAATAGAGATTAAGGTACAACAATGAAAACAAATAAAAATTTCAGTCTCATTCTCGGTATCCTGTTTATTTTCTCCATTAATACAGGAGTAGGCCAGAACCGTAAACTGGCACAAACAGGATTTAAATTCTTGAACGTGGCAACCGATGCGCGTTTTGGCGCTATGGGCGAGGCAGTAACAGCTGTTGAGTCGTACTCTACGGCAATGATGTTTAATCCTGCCGGCATGGCAAACATGGATGGATTAGCCGACATTTCATTCGGCCAAACAAAATGGATTGCCGATATAAATTACACGCATGGAACTGCTGCTTTTAAGCCTTTCTCGGGCGAATATGGTATCATCGGTGCATCTTTTTCATATGTCGATTATGGAACACTCATCCGTACGACATCGGGTGGCGGGGATATCGGCTATCAGGAATTGGGTACTTTTAAACCCTATGCCATGTCTTTCGGGGTTAGCTATGCTATAGCACTCAGCGATAAATTCAAAGTCGGCGGTACGGTACGATACGCCAAACAGAATCTTGGCGAGGATCATTTGATTGGTTTTGCCGATTCAGGACGTACTGAAGTTAGGAAAAGTTACGCTGAAAATAATTATGCTTACGATTTTGGCATTATGTACAAGATTGGGTACAAAAGCCTGCAAATGGGTATGAGTGTAAAAAACTTTGCACAAGAGATTGAATTTGTCTCTGAGTCGTTTCAATTGCCATTAACATTCAGAATTGGTTTGTCAATGGACGTTCTTGATTTGTTAGAAGGATTCAAAAAAGAAGATCATTCGTTTCTTGTTTCAGTCGATGCGGTTCATCATCGAGACTATCCTGAGCAAATAGCCTTTGGCGGAGAATATACATTTATGAATATGTTTTCTGCCCGGTTTGGCTACGCTACACCAACCGATGAGAAGGGTATCACTCTGGGATTTGGCGTGCAGCAAGAATTGGCCAGCTATAGAGTAAAACTTGATTATGCTTATTGTGATTTTGGCGTTTTTGATGCTGTCCATCGCATTACAGTTAATTTTACACTTCCGAATTATAATTTTTGATTAATCAATTGTAAAGTTTGGTAAAAAATATGAATAGATTATTAACATATACAAAGCAATTTTGTTTTGGCGCCGTCTTTCTTTTTGTGCTGTTTTTTAATGGCTGCAAGGAAGACCCAACACCCAGTGTTTACGATCCGGGGTATTCGAAGGCTGAAACTCCTGTAATCGGTTCAATTACACCGGCGGGTAATTTGCTTGCCGGAATTTCAATGGTAACTATCACGGGAAGTAATTTTTCGCCTGCAAAGGAAAGAAACATTGTATATTTCGACGGGACTTTAGTTACTGTTATTGAAGCTACGACAACAACTCTTAAATTGCAGGCACCAAATATTGTTAAAGATTCGGTAAAAATTAAAGTTACAACACTGGATGCTATAAATTTCAGTACAGTATCATTGGTTAATATCAAGTCGGCAATTGCTGAAATTGGGTCTTTCAAGTCCTTTGAAGCTCCGAATGCCATTACTGCGGATATCGCAGGCAACTTGTATGTTTCATTGGTTAGTAACAATCAAGGTATGGGTGTTATAAAAATAGCGCCTGATGGAACACGGTCACAGTTTGCACCTAAAGGGGCTGAGACCTCGTGGTTTAATATGAAGTTAGGTCCCGGAGGAGATATATATGGGGTTAGAAATCAGCCGGCATTATTCATTATTAAGGCCAATACTACGCCGGCAACATTTATTTCAAGCGGCATTTCGCCTGTTAAATTACAGGATCTTGATTTTGATATTAACAAAAATATCTGGATGGGAGGATCGGTAACGGACCCCACAACTAATAAGATATTCAGCGTAACACAGGCAAAAGTATTAAAATCATTTGCATTTAATGGCGACATTCGTGCCTTGCGTGTTTACAATGGATATTTGTATATTGCAGCTACAAGAGATTCAAATGAACTTGTATTGAGAAAACAGATATTTTCTTCTGATTCACTTGGTGCTGAAGAAACATATTTTAACTTTACTGCCGCATATGGTAAAACAGCAGGAAAGGTTTGGGCAATTACTTTTGCCCAAGATGGCGATTTATATCTCGGAACGGAATACATCGATGCGATTATTATCGTCCATCCGGATAAATCGTTTGAGCCTCTATATAAAGGCGTGGTTACTTTGAAGGCGACAAAATTAACATGGAACGACGGTAACTATATGTATTATACCAGAGAGCCGGGAATATCACAAACTATATTCAGAGTTGATATGCAAAAACCGGGCGCTCCATATTATGGTCGTCAATAATAACATAATATCATTAATTCATCAACAATAAAGGTACATACTATGAAAAAAATGTTTTCTATTTTAACACTTGTTATTCTGTATGCAGGGATTACCCATGCACAGTGGACATATCAGGGTGGTTTCCCCGATGAAACATCACTACGGGGTGGCGGCAACGCTGCACACGGTTTGGCTGTTTCTCCCGATGGAAGGGTTTGGATACAGTTCTATGATGCAACTGACTCAAGTTTACAAGGAAATGGCACGTGGTTAAAACACCGTGTGATTTATGTTCTTAATCCAGACGGCACTCCTGCTCCATTTTCACCGATAAAATACGTCACTGTTGCAGGTGTTACTGATACATTAAAAGGTTCAGGTCGTGGTTTAACAACTGATCATCAGGGAAATGTTATTATTTCTAGCGGAGATATTGTTTACCGTGTTAAATATCAGGACGGTACCGGAATGAATAAAGTTGCTCCGGTTTCCCCGAACTCATTGGATGCATGTGCTGTCGATGCTGAAGGTAACCTTTACACTTCACAAGTTTTAGGTGGTTTTCCGGTAAAAGAATATGCTGCCGATTTCTCATTTATTGGGAATGCTGTCGATACTTTGAAAGATATCGGACGCACCGGTGCTGTAACTGCTGATGGTTTACAGTTAATTATGCCGCGATTTGCTTCAAAATTGACCTATGTATTTAACCGCCCGGATAAATTTTCTCCCTTCGTTCAGTCCACCGATACGATGGCTTATTACGGCCTTTGTATTGAATCTATGACTTGGAGTGTCAATAAAAAAGTGTTGTGGGTAAGTTCGGGTTCATATAATGATATTCCAAAAGACACGAGCGTGTTTAAGGTAAATACCTGGTATGGTCTTAACCCAAAAACAGGCGCCATCATTGATCAAATCCCCTGGATGTTAAATGTTCCCGGAAATGCGAACGAACGTCCGCGTGCAATTGCTTTCGCACCTGATGGAAAAACAGCTTATGTTGCTGTATTTGGTTCGAATGCATTTGCCCCAATTCAGAAATACACGAACCCGAACCCGCCATCAGCAGTTGGCCGCGAAGAATTAACTAGCAAGACCTATGCTTTAGAGCAGAATTATCCTAACCCGTTCAAACCTTCAACTGAAATTAAATTTTCTGTTGCAATGGACGGAAATGTAAGCCTTAAAGTGTATGATGTGGTTGGTAACGAGATTGCTACCCTTGCAAACGGGTACATGCAAAAAGGAACCTACACGACAAACTTTGATGCAAGAAACCTTGCAACAGGCACATACTTCTACCGCCTGAATGCTAATGGTGTTTCAATAAGCAAAAAGATGATGTTTGTAAAATAACATTCCCTAAACAGGGTTACGCTTTTCGAGGCAGGTTTACAACCTGCCTCTTTTTATTTAGCGGTGTTCCGGAAAAACTTTGATCAAGCCTCTAAAAAATATGATGAACCCAATTGCCGCATTATTTACATGCTTATTTTTTCAAGTGGTTTGGCTTCAACTAATTTTTTTTCAAGGGTATCTTTCTCCGATAAGGAGAAATTCTTCATGGATGAAAGTCTGACAAGCTTTTCAAAAGATTGGGATAAATTGTATCCCACATACAATAAAAACAATCAGCCTGCGAAGTTCATTCACGCCGCCTCTTGTACACCTTTTTCGTTCGAGTAATTCAATAAGCCAGTCTCACATTTGCCGCGTGGGCTAATCCTTCCCGCGTAGATGAGTAAAAAGAGGATGTTTCTGCCCGGAACCTTATCATCAACAAAAAAAGTGCTGAAAAATTATACAATTTTCAAAAATTTAATATTTTAGTATATACCTCCTATTATTGTTATTAATTTCGGTTAACCCAACCAATAATTAAATTTATAAGGATTAATTCCCTTGTATTGCCTAAATTAATGTTACAGGTATAAACAGGCTTGCCGGAAGTTACTTTGATAAAAACTTACGGCTTTTATATTTTATACAAGTATTATTTTTCTATAATCTTCAAATGAGATGTTACAATGGCAAAAGATGTTGAGATTCAGGTTCTTGAAGATGTAACCGTCCGATTTGCCGGTGATTCCGGCGATGGTATGCAGCTTACAGGAACTCAGTTTACGAACACGACAGCGCTTGCAGGGAACGATTTAAGTACCCTCCCTGATTATCCCGCGGAAATACGCGCCCCCGCCGGAACACTTTATGGGGTGAGCGGTTATCAATTACATTTCAGCAGTCTCGATATTTCTACACCCGGCGACAGCCCTGATGTTTTAATCGCGATGAACCCCGCTGCACTGAAAGTAAATATTAAAGACCTGAAACACGGTGCAACAATTATTGCAAATACAAGCGCATTTGATGCGAAAAATCTCCGCCTTGCAGAATACGTGGTCAATCCGCTCGAAGACGGCAGCCTTGACGGGTATAATGTCATTCCCGTGCCGTTAACCGATCTTACCATGCGTTCATTAGAAGAATTAAAGCTTTCGAATAAAGAAAAAGAACGTTGTAAAAACTTTTTTGCATTAGGCCTCATGTACTGGATGTACAGCCGTAACATCGAATCGAGCATCGAGTGGATTGATAAAAAATTCACGAAAGATGTTACACTCGCTGAGGCAAATAAACTTGCACTCCGCGCGGGTTATAATTATGGCGATACAACCGAAGTATTCACTACCCGCTATCACGTTGAAGCAGCACAACTGCCTCCCGGAACATACCGTAATATTAACGGTAACGAGGCGATCGCGTTGGGCATGATAACTGCCTCGATGCGCGCTGGTGTGCCACTGTTTCTTGGCTCTTACCCTATTACTCCTGCTACTGAAATTTTACAGGAATTAAGTAAATACAAAGACTATGGCGTAAAAACCTTTCAGGCTGAAGACGAAATAAGCGCGGTGTGCGCGGCTATCGGAGCATCTTACGCTGGCTCGTTAAGCCTTACCACAACAAGCGGCCCCGGCCTTTCTCTTAAAACCGAGGCAATTGGTTTAGCAGTTATAACCGAACTGCCGCTGGTTATTGTTAACGTGCAGCGCGGCGGTCCGAGTACCGGGTTACCAACAAAAACAGAACAGGCTGACTTACTGCAATCCATGTACAGCCGTAATGGTGAAGCGCCTGTAGTTATTCTTGCTGCAAGCAGTCCCGCTGATGCATTTTGGCTTGCACAGAAAGCATCTGAAATTGCAATGAAATACATGGTTCCGGTTATCCTTCTTTCTGATGGCTATATTGCGAATGGTTCGGAACCGTTATTACTGCCTGATGTTGATAAACTTGAACCGATCACGGTTAATTACCGTACTGATCCGGAAGGTTTCCATCCATACCTTCGCGATGAAAATCTTGCACGGCCATGGGCAATACCGGGAACACCGGGATTGGAACACCGTATCGGCGGTTTGGAGAAAAAACATATTTATGGCGGCATCTCGTACGATCCGGAAAACCACGAACTGATGACGAAATACCGTGCTGATAAAGTTGCCAAAGTTGCGCAGGATATACCTGACCTTGAAGTTGAAGGTGAGAGCGAAGGTGAGTTACTGGTGCTCGGCTGGGGCAGCACGTTCGGCCCTATCCGTGAAACAATTACCAAATTACGCAACATAGGCGTAAAAGTGTCTCATGCGCAATTACGCTACCTTAATCCGTTCCCGAAAAATACCGAAGCAGTATTAAAGAATTTCAAAAAAGTTCTTGTACCCGAACTGAACAACGGACAACTCGCGACATTAATCAGAAGCCGCTTTTTGACTGATGTTATATCGTATGGAAAAATGCAAGGACTTCCTTTCAAGATGTCTGAGCTTGAGACCAAGATCATTGAAACCCTCGGAGT
>JACPGF010000117.1 GCA_016182615.1 Ignavibacteriales bacterium | reverse complement strand
TTAATATTAATAGTATCACTAGAATTCCGGGGGTCAAAAATATTTTCAAGTCTCAACCCGGTCCAGTACCTGTCAGGTGTTCTGGTAAACTCATTTTTGCCGGCAATAAAGAAACGGAAGCGCTGTTCAGTAGGCAGAATCGGTCCACTTATTGTTGCTTCGTAGTTGCTATAGCCGTAAGAATAGCCTCCAAGAAATTTTCTGTCGCTGTTTTTCGAAACAAAGTTGTCTGTCAAGAGGTCGAATGAAACTTTGTACGCTTCATCTCCACTCCTTGAAGTGGTACTGATTATACCAGCGTTGGAACCGCCGAATTCAGCAGTATAACCACCAGCCTGAAATTGAATTTCTTCAATTGCTGAGCTAATATCAGAGCTATTACTTCCTCCCAACATTGGATCAGAAACTTTTACACCATCAACATATATACCTACTGCATCCGCGCGGCTACCTCTAACATACAGGTTGCCAGATTGACGCACAACACCAGATTGAGTTGCCACAACCGACTGTACATCACGGATAGGTAAATTTCTTAATGCCTCTTTATCAATAATACTATTTTGATTTGTAATATTTCTGTCTATAAGAGGTCTGGTTGCAATAATTTCAACTGTTCCTGTTGTTAGAGAAAAGCTCCTCAGTTCGAAACTCACCTCGGTGGTAAGGTTAGCCGAGACTCGAATATTACTTTGAAATGTTTCGTTATATCCAACAAAACTTGCTTTTAAAGTATAATTTCCCGGATCAACATTAAGGATAAAAAAATCACCTTCTGCATTTGTGACAGCTCCTTTGGTTGTGCCAACAACAACAACACTGGCGCCAGGCAAGGCTTCTTTCGTATCCGAGTCTACAACTTTACCCACAATCTTTCCGCCTGCAAACATGGGCATGGCTGTTGCAAATGATGTATAAAGAAAAGCTGCTAGTACGATTAAAAGTTTTTTCATATTGTTACTCTCTTTCTACTTTCCTTTTACCGCTGGCGGGTTAAAACCTGCTACTTTATAGTTCAGTTTAGACTTATCTCCTGAAACAATAAAATACCAGTTTTTATTGGCAGTATAGTTTGTAGTATCTGCGTCTTTTACATAAATCGTTTTCATATCAAACTCCTTGGTTGCGGCAAATTGACGTTTGCCTGGTTTGACATTACCATAGTTAATACCTATCCTTGCATCATCCATGCGGATATGTTGTAATGTTGCTGCCACTAGTGTATCTTTCTCAGGACTTAAATCAACTAGATCAACCGTATATGGAATTGCACCCAAAGCTTTCGGTTCAACTGCCAAATACAAAAAATACAAGTTAATAGTTCCCTCGGCTGGTGCATGGCTTACATAGGTTAGCCCCTCTTCAATTTGCGTAAACATGAAACTATTCGAATCAGTATCAGCGCTATACATCCCTAAAAAGTAAAAACTATTCAGTTTTAATCCTGGAATTTCAATTTCACCTTTGAATACTTCTGTGCCGGTTTTTATATTTTTAACAGAAATATTTTTTTTGCCTGCCAGTCTGTCTATATAATCTAACAGAGTATTTGCCCCCAGAACCAATTTAACTGATGTATAGTTGCCCATTAACGAATCAGATGGTCCGGGGAAAATGGTAATTTCCATTGAATCGACATTGGTGGTAAAATTACCAAACCGGATCGAGCCATATGGTCTATTTGGATGCGCGATTTCTGGTTCATCGATACATCCGTAAAATGTAATAATAGTACTTAAAAGTACTGTTGTAAGAATTAGAATGCCTTTGATTCGCATTTCTCCACTCCTGGTTTTACTACGAATTATTTGGATTGAAGTTTTAGTTAACCGATTGAAGTAAACTGTAAAACATGTTTTGTGTAAACAGTTTATAAATAAGTAAGTTATCCGGTCATCACAGACCGGATAACTTATAATTCCAAAAAATGCTGCCTGTTATTTAAGCAACATCATTTTTTGTGTTGCAGTAAAATTACTTGCTTCTAGTTTACAGATATATAAACCTGAAGCAAGGTTAGAACCATCAAACGAAACAGAATGGCTTCCCTGTGACATTTGTCCACTAACCAAATTAGCAACTTCGCGGCCAAGTACATCATAAACTTTTAAGCTTACGCTGCCGGTAACCGCCATATTGAAACGAATTGTAGTTGATGGGTTGAACGGATTCGGGTAATTCTGTTCTAACGCATAGGAATTAACACCAGCGCCATTTTTTGCATCAATACCATCAATAATCAAAGGAACAGCTGCGCAATATACGTTTGCAACGTTTGTTTGTACAATTGAATCCGTAGCATTTCCTTTTTCGTATGAATACTGGCTAAATGCGGTATAAGACGTTCCACTGCCTTCAAGATATGGTGCAAAGTGCGAACTGTTTTCATTCATGATAGGAGTAGCAGTAATATTATGCAGGGTAGTGGACCAGTTGCCAGTTAATGTTCTAGTAGATATAAAAATATCACAAATAGAATCAGTAATTGTTGGAGGCATAACCCATTGACAGGCAAAAGCATCACCTGCTTTACTTACTGCAAGATAAGGTGAAGGCCCCATTTGTCCTAAAGCAGGATCGCGATCAGAACACCAGGTATAGGTATTGTCATTAATTCCTTCATGAATTACTTTTCCATCCCAGCCAGTTGCTGTCTGATAAATCTCAACAATTGCATTCTTACCAGTATTGCCATCAATTGTAGTATCGGTAAGAGAAGTAACTATATGGATACGACCATCCTTATCAATATTGACATCACCACCGTAAGATATAAAAGCATCGCCTTTTGTATAATCAAAAAGTCTGTCATAGTTTTTCAGAGTGTTGATTTTTCTAAAATCAATAGCTTCCCAATTTGTCCATGTAGCACCTTTATCCGTACTTTTCATAACAACAGGATACCAACCGGAAGTAAGTACATTACTTGTATCAACACCGTTTAATTCACCACTGGCTGCACCAGCAATAAATACATTGTTACCCTTTGAAGCACCACCAAATACAATCATACCACCCATGAGGCTGTCCTGAAATGAATAAGGAGTTGAAGAATCAACTGTAGCAAAATCCGATGTTGAGAATAAACGGGCTTGCCAAAATGGATTGGCCTCGGGTACTGTAGAATATTCTGCAGTCCAAAAAACTTTGTCGTTGTCCTGTGCTGCCCAGATAGGATTCTGAGAAGAATAAGCACCATCATGATCAATTAATCCTGCAAATGGTGCACCCTGACCGATTGGAGCATCTGCTCCAAATCCTACACCATCAAATCCGCCATTAAGTAGAACAGGCCACGCAAAAACTGCGATAGCATCTGCCACATTGGCAGATTTAGTCGGATTTGAAATAGCCATGGCTGGATAACGGGCGGTAACCGATGAACCATTGTTTATTCCGGGAAGAATTCTACTCCAAGTAGCTCCTTTGTCAGTCGAGATATTATATACTAACATCCCTGAACCTCCGAATGCAGCTAGTGAACGATGGACGAACGCCGTTACATTGGTATAAGGATCATAGGCAAGTGGGTTAATTGTACCAATAGCAGGGCCATAAATATTACCCATAGAATCGACAAGTACCCAGTTGGCTGCTGCCTTTGAAGTAGCCACGTTTGGCACATTAATGTTTTTTGCTGCTACATTAGGTTCAACAGCGAGAGGTGCTTTTTTCATTGGCTGGCTCTGTGCTAACAAAGAGCCTGCAAATAATAAAGCCAGAAATAAAGTAGACATTTTATTCAACATGTCTTTCTCCTTAGTTTGGTTTATGATGGATTAAAAAAAACTTTTGTGCTTACCATTAATACACTATATCTTCCGCTCATGTGTATTTAACACCGGATAACAGAATTCCGAATATTTGAATGAGTGATTTACTTAATTTTTTAACCAATGTCAAGAAAATTTTATTTTTTGACCGTTTTTTTTTAAGATTAACACACATACAAACCGGATAGAAGAATTACTGGTTTACACATTTGTATTTGTTTTCAAATTAAGGTTTTTTTTTACAAATATCAATACTCCCGCACGTAATTCTCTTTTTATATTGCCTTTTTAT
>JACPGF010000141.1 GCA_016182615.1 Ignavibacteriales bacterium | reverse complement strand
ATTTTCAGGATAAATTTTCACGAGTATATTTCCTTCGGGTTAAACAGCTTGCACACTTTCAATTACGATAAAACGTGCCAAAAAAATTGTAAAAAATAAGTATTGTTTTCTTTCCTGTTAATCCTCTAATCCTGAGAATTTTACCCGCCTCCGGCGGGCCTGGTTCAGACAACTTATTATAAGGGCTTAAACCGGGATATTTATCAAGCAGCGGGTCCACGCTAAGCCACACGCCTAATTTTGCGTTGTAGTACCGGGCTATGGAATAATCCAAGTCGGTAACAATGTCGCGCTCTTTGCCGTCCTGTCCCTTCGGGATGAACTAGTAGCGGCGGTTTGTTGTGCCTATGGTAAACTCACGCATGTTTTCGCCGTAGGGGTAATAGTCTCGCGCGGAGAAACATGCCCCTGCATCATTTAATACCACGCGCGTACTGCCTAATACCTGCCCTACTACGTCAGTCAGGCGGGTCTGTTCGCCGACAAAAAGGTTTATCTTTATAGGCCGCTGTGTGCCCATATCAAATATTGCATGTTCCTGTCCACTTGCATTACGTAAACCTGCCTGGCTAACGAAGGTGGGTAAATCATACTCCTTTTCAAACTGGTCTGATAATGTATGTATCAATGCTTATACCTTGGCATTTTTGAGAACAACAACGAATAATATGCACTTAATTAGGGATACTCCATATACTTATTTAATGAATCAAAGCGGTCATAAGTCATTAATAGTTTTTTAACCAATAATGGTTTTTTCACCTTTGCAATTGAATCCGAACTGCCCTGAAAACTATAAAACAAGATCGTAAGTTTTTCACATCGTTTAATCAAATTTTCTGGAAACCAAATATTATATTTTTTTTTCTGATTTATAGGAATAATCATTGGATTAACTTGTACATTATTAAATGAGTCGCCGCAGGTATTTTCGATCTGAACTCCCAATATATGTTGGGATCTATTGCAAATAATAATAAAACTTTCAGGATCAGGATCGCACCCCATGATTGCAAAAATAAATAGCAATACAAAGAAGTAAAGAACTGATTTGACTTTTATTTTCATAAACACTCCTTATATAGATATGTTACTTAAATCTTGATTGGTTTAACCATTGATATTTGCTACAGGGTCACCAAATATGTCTTTTTGATAAATTATTTGCCCATGTTTCTGTATAGAAGTCAAAA
The DNA here is from genome assembly GCA_016182615.1 of Ignavibacteriales bacterium. Taxonomy (GTDB): domain Bacteria; phylum Bacteroidota; class Ignavibacteria; order Ignavibacteriales; family Ignavibacteriaceae; genus JACPGF01. The sequence continues at coordinate 1,717 of JACPGF010000141.1, read as the reverse complement.
TAATCATCAATATTGCCAACATATTTATTAGTTGCGGCAAAATATGCTGCATGAGATACACTTGGAAGACCAATACCAAGTAAATATGTTGGTCCAAGTAATTGACTTTGCATATAGTGTCCATATTCATGTCGATATAAATCACTATTAAGATTAATTCCCGATTCCCCCGTAATTATCCCACCAAGAGTATAGGCTCCAAAACTTTTTGAATTCGTCTCAACCAAAGTAGCACCTTCTGAATGTGTGAGTGACTTAATATTCCCAGACATATTCCAGACATCTGCAACCAACACCCCCAAAAGTTGTTGTGGGGCTTCCCAAGTCAATTTACTTAAAACTTGGCCAAAATCTCCTCTGCCAAATGAACTCCATAATTCTGCACAATTACTTGCGTAGGTTGTTCCTTGGTCAACTGATTCGCTAAAACTTTTGCCCGAAATTATACCCGAGGCTAAGCCGACAATAAAATCATCAAGAATAAAAAGCCTGCCATCAGGATCTATATAATTTGTCGGATTGTTGCCACAATAATTATACGGGCTTAAACCGGGGTACTTATCAAGCAGCGGGTCCACGCAAAGCCACACGCCAAGCTTGGCGTTGTAGTACCGGGCTATGGAGTAATCCAAGTCGGTAACAATGTCGCGCTCTTTGCCGCCCTGTCCCCTCGGGATAAATTGGTAGCGGCAGTTTGTTGTGCCTATAGTAAACTCACGCATGTTTTCGCCGTAGGGGTAATAGTCCAGCGCGGAGAAACATGCCCCGGCATCGTTTAATACCACGCGGGTACTGCCCAAATGGTCCTTTAGGAAATACTGCTTAGTTAGGCTTATACTGTTCGTACCCGGGTAAACGTCAGCTGTGCCTACTTGCCCGACTACGTCAGTCAGGCGGGTTTGATCCGCTGCAAACAGGTTTATCTGTTTGGGGCGCTGTGTTGCCATGTCAAATATTGCAAGTTCTCTTCCACCTGCATCGCGCAGGTAATACTCGTTAGCGTTACCGTAGAGCCTGCCAATGCGGCTGCCGGTTTCATCGTAATTATAGTTTATATGGTCGTTAGCGCCAACCTGTACTTGCAGGGGCATGTTACGCCAGTCGTATATTTGCACAGTGGTAATATCTGGCTATGGAGTAATCGTGGTCTGTTAGCATAACACGCTCTTTAGGGCAAATAATCGCGCCCTCACCCTTGCCCTCTCCCGCAGGAGAGGGAATTAGCCGCAAATGACTCCTGCGTCTGCTTCAATTCTTCTTCAATTGCTTTCAATACAGCCTTTATTTCTTCATTTATCTGTTTGTTTGTAAATCGGATTACCTTAAACCCTAAGTTATTCAAAATTTCTTCCCGCCTTTTATCTTCCGTTACCTGATAATTGTGAATTTCTCCGTCTATTTCTATTATAAGGTTTGCTTCCGTAATCAGAAAATCCGCGATATAAAAAGAAGTCTTGCCTTCGTCTTCGTAATAAACCGGATGTTGTCTGCGCACTTTAACATGAAAAGCTCTGTAATCACGAACAAACTCCCATAATTTTTCCTCAGCAGGCGTTTGCTTTCTTCGCAATTCCCTGCTTCGTTCTATTGCCTGACGGCGCAATTCTTTTGAAACAAAAATACTCATAATTATTCTGAAAGCCTTGGCCATATTCCCTCTCCCGCGGGAGAGGGCAGGGTGAGGGCGGTGACTTCTTTTGCGGCTGTAAGTATGGCT
>JACPGF010000110.1 GCA_016182615.1 Ignavibacteriales bacterium | reverse complement strand
TATTAATTTACATGTATGACGTCTTGTAATCAACTGCCCAATAAAAAATGAACACTTTAGATTGTTTTGAAATGCTAATAATAAATGAGCGTTCTAGTGGCTAAAGCCTGAGTTTTTGTGGGTGATTCACCTCAGACTAAACGTCTGAGGTTTGGGCATAAAGGGGCTGTTAACTCGAAAGATATATGTGTGTAAAATTTCCTGTTAGTATTTTGCCACCGATTTTGAACTTGAACCGAATAGTCACGCCTTCTTTTCTCATGTTTTATACATATCTCTTTTGCTAATATGTACTTCCCGTTATATATTACATACTTGATTTATCTTGAGTACAATGAAAATAAAAAAACGGTTTACCCACGCGCGCGGGCTTGCGGTATGGCGCTTGCTGATTAATAAAGATGGCAGCCTGCTTATCGAGGAGCGTGATACAAAAAATAAAGAAGTTTTTTACCAGTGCTACCATCTTGAAACAGGTAAGCAACTGTTAAAAAATTTCCGGCCGGAAGAAACATTTTGGCTGGGCGTTGAAGAGTTCAGGAATGAGGTGATATACTTTCACCGTTTCAGGAAACCCGATATGCCCTGGCACAAGGACATCATAGCATATTCGGTGCCTGAGAAAAAGATACTCTGGGAAAACACCGAACTGGTATTCGGGTTCAGGGTGGCGAGTGATTTATATGCCTACAAGCAGACATTCGAAGGGTCACAGTTTTATCAACTTAATGGTGAAACCGGCGAAGTTGTTACGGACTTGGGGGAAAATAACCCACTTATAACGGAGTTAAAAAGCAAGGCCGAAGCCGAGAAGGATTACAGCGAGTATAATTTTCCGTCTTTTTATACCCCCGGGACAATTGGAATAATTGATGAAGTGCTTGCAAGCCGGGGGGATGTTTTTGAAGGGAAGGCTGAATATATCCTTTTACCGAATTGCCTGCTTTTAACAGTGCACATAAAAAATAAAAGGCAGGAACTGCAACAGGTGCTTTACGCAGTTGATTTACATGAAAAAAAGATTTACTTTGAAGAAGTGATTAACAAAGCAGAAATAACTTTACAATTCGATTCGTTTTTTATGTTCAGGGACAACCTGATAGTTATACGCGATAAGACAGATGTAGTTATATATAAAATAATGTAAGGTGTAGGGTAACGGTATGAGTTTAACCGCGAAGGAAAGAGGCGTGTTGCTGCTCAGCGCGCGTGAATCGATTATGACATTGTTCTCTGAAATACGGGTTCCAACGATAAATTACAAACATTACCCGGGGCTTGAAATGCCGGGGGGTGCATTTGTTACTTTAACAAAGGACGGGGACTTGCGGGGCTGTATAGGGTATATCGAATCGGAAGATACCTTGTTTAACACCGTGTGCGAGGCAGCCCGCCTTGCCGCTACGGAAGACCCGCGTTTCCCGCCGCTTGACGAGATGGAGCTCCCGAGGATACTTATCGAAATTTCGGCATTGAGCAAACCGCAGCAAATAAAAGATTACGAGGAAATTGTTATTGGCAAACATGGCTTGCTTTTAGACGAAGACAATGCCCGTGCCGTGCTGCTGCCGCAAGTTGCCATAGAGCATGGCATGAATATAAGCGCATTTCTTACGGCACTTTGCCAAAAAGGCGGCATGCAGGGCAAAGAATGGATGAATACACCGCTTAAATTAAAAACATTTACCGCCGAGGTTTTCGGTGAACAAGTACACAGGAACCTGACCGGTGAAATCCGTTAGGAATCCGGCAGTAGCCGGTTTGTTTTACCTTGATTCAGCCGCGGGCCTGCGTGATGAAATAGAACATTACACGAAGCTGGCAAAAACAAAGCCTGCCGGGCAGCATGTTACGGGGCTTGTTGCCCCGCACGCGGGATATGTCTATTCCGGCCTAACCGCGGCCTATGCCTACAATACGATTAAAGCAAAGGAATTCAAGACGGTTATTATCCTCTCCCCGAGCCATCATGAATTCTTCCACGGCATCAGCGTGTATAACGGTGATGCATACCGGACACCTTTGGGAGACGTTCCGGTGAATAAAGCGTTACGCGATTTTCTGACTGAAGACGGCGAATATATATTTAGCGGTACAAGAGGGCATGGCCGTGAACACGCGGTTGAAGTTCAGCTCCCTTTTTTGCAGGCCACTCTCGGCCAGTTCGATTTTGTTCCGGTTGTTATGGGTGAGCAGAGTGCCATGAATATTAATTTGCTCGCGAAAAAACTTTCGCTCATCAACTCACCTGATGTTTTAATCGTGGCTTCATCGGATCTTTCGCACTACTATCCCCGCAGCGTTGCAGATAATATGGACGGTATAATCGAGCGGCATATCAACACGTATGAGCATGAGCAGCTGGGTTACGATTTAGAGCATAAGATATGCGAGGCATGCGGCGGCGGGCTTATTGTAGCAATGATGCAGGCACTGCATAAAGACGATAGCGTGAAAATGGAAACTTTGTACAGGACTGATTCAGGCGCAGTCTCAGGCGACACTTCCGAAGTTGTCGGATATCTTTCAGCTGCAATCTATAACTAAAATGCTGTCGGCACATCCCAAAATAGTTTTTGTCGGTACAGGCCGGATTGCTAATTCACTTTCCGAGGCACTATGCCAGGCAGGTATAAAGCCTGTTGGTATTGTCAGCAGGAATATGGAAAACGCCCAACAGTTTGCCCTGCGGTATAGCATAGCGCAGTTTTCTGAATCATTCCATTTGCTTAAAGCACAATTTACTCACTGCATTCTTGCAGTACCCGATGAGGATATTGAGGAGGTGGCACGTGAAATAGCTGCATCGGGAGTTGAACTGAAAGGCAAAGTATTTTTGCACCTTTCAGGAAGCCAGACCGTTGAACTGCTTACCCCGATTGCAGCAGCAGGAGGCGAGACAGCATCAATTCATTTTATGATGAGTTTCCCTACCAAGATAGCCGTTCCACTAAGGAATTCAGCCGCTGCCATCGAGAGCGGTAATGATGCGGTGTACCGTGAGTTGTACGAGATTTGTGTTACTCTTGGAATTCATCCGTTCAGGATACAAACCGCGTATAAACAACTGTACCACATTATCGGCGTGTATCTTTCCAATTTTCTTATCGATAACCTCTACACCGCGAACCGGTTGTTTAGCCATGCAGGAATACGCGATATTAACTTTTTTGATTTAAGCATACCCATCATCGAAGCCACCATTAGCAACGTTAAAACGGTCGGCATGCCCGGGGCACTGTCCGGGCCCGCAGAACGGGCAAGCATGCATGTTATCGGGCAGCATATCGAGACGCTGAAAAACCTAGACAACATGGATGATGTGCTGCATGATTATCTTACCAAAACACTGCACCTGTTAGTTGCCGCGCGGGACAAAAACCCCAAACTAACCGATAAGTACAACGGGCTTGAGGAGATGCTGAAGAAGCAGTTGGGACAAACCGAGTAATTAAAACATATAAACTGGGAGAAAAATAAAAGGATGAATATAGTTGACATTAGTGATATTGTTGCAAAGCTTAGATAAAACAAAGAAAAGGGCATTAAAACCGCATTTTTAATTGGTGCGGGTGTTTCACATTCAGGCGGAATACCGCTTGCGGGTGAAATGGTTGAAATAATGAAAAAGGATTACAAGGATAAAATGGTGGGAATGGAATCTTATAATGACTGTATGGCTCAGTTAAGCGACATTGAAACAAAGCAATTTATCTTAAAGTGTTTAGAAAACGGAAAAGTAAATCAGTCATACCTTTGGTTAACATCGTTGGTTAAAGATGGCTATGTTGATAAAATATTAACGGCTAACTTCGATGATTTATTAATTAAAGCACTTGCTTACGAAAACATCTTCCCGGGTATTTACGATATGGCGGTACTCCGGGAATATAATCCTAAAAAGACCTCGGAAAGAGCGGTGTTCTACCTGCACGGACAGAAAGACGGTTATTATTTACTCAATACGCTTGAAGAAGTAAGTAAACATACCCCAAATCTAAGTCCGCTTTTTGATGATATATTATCCAACTACACGCTGATAGTAATCGGTTATAGCGGCAAAAACGATAAACTTCTTGATTGCTTACAGAATGACACTTATCCACATGGTCTCTATTGGATAGCCAGCAAAGATGACCCCCCATCCGAAGAAGTCAGCACAAAAATATTGCAACCCGGCAAAAACTCATTTTTTATGAATAAGTGTAACGCGGATGAGTTTTTCGATAACGTAAATCGTTTTTTAGGATTATCCTCACCACGAATTTTGTATTCACCATTTAGCTTAATAGATGAGATTACCAAACAATTTGCAAATGCAACTACGAGCGATGGACAAGAACTTTGGATGACGGAATTTGTGAAACCCTTAATGGAGGAGTACTGTATTCCGGTTTTCGAAGGTGGCATTGATCCAATTAAATTATTTGAGGAAAAGAAAAGCGAATTCGAATATCTTCGAAAAAGATTGGATGCTCTAAATAAATTGGCAATAAAGGATGAGGCTGCGATTGAGTTGTTTAAAGAAGTGATGGAAATGGGAAACTCAAGTGATCAGGATACAAAAAGATATGGTGTTGCTTTATATCATTTTGCTGTTATTTCTTCTTTGAACATGGAAATGGAAAAAGCCTGCGACTACTATGAGAAAGCTGAAGCCTACTTCCAGCACGATGCTAAATTTAATTACAATTTTGGTAATGTCCTTGTTGCCCAATCAAGAATAGCAGATCAGGCTAAGAAAGAGAATCAATTGCTCCATGCAGAAAAAAAATATGTAATTGCAGCAAAGTTTGAGCCGACCAATAGTAAAATATGGGCGAATTGGGGAGATGTTTATATGGAACTAAAAGAAATTAAACCCAAAAGTGAAAGCTGTAAGTACTTTAAATTCGCCATTAAGAAATTCGAACGGGCGAATGAGATTTTAGAATCTGTTGTGATTACGTTTAAGTTAGCTTATTGTTATTTAAGACTAGCTTGTTTTGAAAGGGATACAAGAAGACTCGAATATATAAAAAAATCGGTTTCCTATATTTCAAAATACGATGAGGGTATAATTGTTGAGCATAAATATTACTCGACGTTTTGTTATGCACTTTTATTACAAAAGATAATATCTCCAGATGTGGATTCAAAGGTCGTTTCTGAAATTATTTCAAAAGGGGTTGAAATAAAAAGGGATGAAGGCTTATTCTTTATGTCATGCATAAATCTCCTTGAAGGAGATATAGAAACTGCCCGGATGCAATACAGCGAATGCAAAGAGAAGGGATATTTTATTGATTACTATATCATTAATGAAAGTGAAGCATTAAAGAATTTCTTTGCAGAACAGGATAAAACGTTTAATAATAATTTCTGATGTGGTTTGGGCATGCGGGTATTACTCCAAGTCGGGAAGGCTTTGTAATTAATGCAAATCGTATTTTATGCTCTAACCTCAGACTTCAGTCTGAGGTGCATAACCCCATTAGGTCTCAGGCTTTAGCCACTAAAAATTTTTTATTTTCAATAAAACTCAAAGGGTTCTAAAATGTCATTCGTTAAAGTGTGGATACATGCTGTATGGTGCACTAAGAATCATGCCCCGTTGCTTAATCAGCAACTCAGGCCTACGGTTTTTCACCATATCAGGGAAAATGCAAAATCAAAAGGAATCCTAGTGGATTTTATTAACGGATACCATGACCATGTTCACGTTCTTATTGGCTTGAATGCAGAAATGAGTCTTTCGAAAACGATTCAAATGTTAAAAGGCGAGTCGGCCAACTGGATAAACAAATCACAACTCTTAAGTACACACTTTTCTTGGGCCATTGAATACTTTGCTACATCGGTAAGTGAAAGCCAGATAGATCAGGTTAGGAACTATATAAAAAGACAAGAGCAGCATCACGCAAAGGTTACTTTTACCGAGGAATATTCTCGATTTTTGGAGCTACTCAATGAAAAAGGTCAAGGCTAAAGCCAAAACTGTCTGGCTGCAAAAACCTCAGACTGTGGGTATCCATCACTATGTGAAAGTCTGAGGTTAGGGTTTTGTTTGAGCTGGTTGTAAATATTCTGTCCCTTGAAGAACTGAACTTAATTACTGCAAAATATGTTTTATGCCCTAACCTCAGACTTTAGTCTGAGGTGGTTAAACCCAACCACAACTCAGGCTTTAGCCACTAAAAATTTATTATTTTCAAAAAAATCAAAGGGTTTTACAAATGTCATTCGTTAAAGTGTGGATACATGCTGTATGGTGTCCTAAGAATCACGCTCCATTGATTAACCAATAATCACCTCATCGCCAACGTATATTGTTTTTCCTTCCTGCGCGGGAGGCATAACGGTATTGAGTGTGAAACGGTAGTAGTGGTCAAAGCGGGAGGGTTCGGACCATGACGGCAAAGTAGCCTGCCGCATTTCAGCAAAGCGTTTTTGGAATCCGGTTAGTATTTCGCCGGTTCTGCTATTGCGCGTGGGTACGGGGCAGCGGGCGCAGGGATTCGTGCCGTGAAACTGCACATCGCCAATGCTAAAGGGCTGCACTTCTCCCGGTAGGCCGAAAAGTTTGTCTTCCCAAAACGCGGGGGCACCGTCAATAATAATATTCATCCTGAAACGGCGGATAACCTCTTCAACGGTTAAGCCGGGGAACCACCCGGCAACTGTATGCAAACTGGCGAGTGACACCAACGTCGGGCCGCTGGCAGCTACGTCATCGGGAAAGCCGCCATGCGTGTTACGGGAAAAATGAACGGCTTTTTTGAAATAATTGCCGAAATATGATTGTAGATTTTCTGTGTCGGTTAACAGGTTGAAGGCAGCCTCTGTATCACCGCCTTCAATGCGGAAGGTTGCCGCGTACCGCCGCATCTCGTAACTAACACGCACTTTCAATAGTTCAGGCGTGTTTTTACCTTTTATAAATTTTTGCTGCCCGTCAAAAAATGCAAATTCACGGTCGTATAGTAACGAACCGCCCGGGGTAATTTGGGATGATTGTACAGGCATCCCTTCTAATGATTTGATGGGATATGTATATATTTCATGAACCTTTGGCATTTGTATTTTCTGCTGCTTTGTTGAGAGTTAGTAACTAAGATGAGAAAAAAACAGCAATACACAAAACGCGGGGGGTGCCGGGCTGCGTATTCTAACCCATAAAGGGAATGAATAATGAATAATGAATAATTAATAATGAATAATTAATAATGAAGAATGAATAATTTGAAAAGGCGGGGATTTATAATTATCTGAATATCATTGCGGACTTAGCGGCTCTGTTGCGCAAAGAATAATGAATAATTAATAATGAAGAATGAATAATTTGAAAAGGCGGGGATTTATAGTTATCTGAATATCATTGCGGATTTAGCGGCTCTGTTGCGCAAAAAAAATGAATAATTAATAATGAAGAATGAATAATTTGAAAAGGTAGGGCTTTATAATTACCTGAATATCTTTCGCTAAAAAAAGCTATCAGATAAACACCAAAATATCCTAAAGCACTTGATAATTAATTTTTCATCCTTCATTATTCATTCTTCATTTACTTAAGTAAGAACCGTAAGCGGAACCTTACCGCGGCAGAATAGCACAGCAGTAACACGAGCAGCTGCACGGTACCCGCCATGTATGCCGATGGGTCTGACTGTAGGAATAACAGGTTGCTTGCCATTTTTAAGAATGGGGTGCTGGGCAATAGCTGGCCAATCCAGACCATGTACCACGACATTGACTCATGCGGGAAAACATAGCCTGAAACGAACAGTATCGGATAGGTTGTAAATGAAACTATAATAAGGCCGGACAGTTTTGTTGTAAAGAATGTTGAAACAAACATCGCGAACGCGGACTGCGTTACTATAAACAGTATAAAAAATCCAACAAGCTGAAAGAAATTACCCTTGGGATACACGCCAAGAGCGGGTATAAGGAATAAAACGAATAAAATTAAATACAGTGTGAATACAACCGCGTATAATATCATCTTTGCTGTCAGCGCCCCGAAAGCCTCATGCCTGCTGCCATGATGATGGATGAGTGTGCCGGTCTCACGTTCTTTCCCCATGTTCTGCCCGATGGAAATAAAAAGCACCTGTGAAAGAATCAGTATCATCAGGCCGGGAATAATAAAATCACCGTATGTTTCGGCTTGATTGTAAATATTGTGAAACTCCAACTGAATTGGGTCAGCAAGGATTTCAGCGGCTTTTCCGGAGTACCCGGCTTTTGCAAAAAGGCCTTGCTTTATTGTGCCATCCATCTCAAGAGCCACGTCATTTACCGCGCGGTTTAAATCATTTGATGCGAAAAACTTCGTGTTGTTCAGGTAGAGTCTTACGGTTGAGGGCTCCTGCTGCTTAAGGTGCTTCTCGAAATCTTTTTCGATATACACCACCGCGTGTGCATCTTCATTAACAACTGCCTGCATCGCTTCATCTAGGCTGTTCATACTTATAACTAGTATGGAAAGGTGTGCATCTGCTTTTAGAATAAAACTTCTTGATGATGCACTGTGGTCATTGTCGATAAAGGCAACAGGTACATCGTGCTCGGTTTTGTTGACATAAAATGAGCCGTATAAAGCCGCGTAAAATAAAGGCGCAATAAAAAGGATGAGCATTAATCCTGAATCGTTAATAATTATTTGCCATTCCCGCCGCAACCTTGCAGTTATTGACTTCATACTGACCTCCTTTTTCTATAGAGTACCAAAGCCTGCAGCAGCAGTGCAACCGCGAGCAGTAATAGCAGTATTCCCGTTTGATACATTGCATTCCGCGGCTCATCCATGTAGGCAACGGTAACATAGCCGCGCAGGAAATGCGTGAACGGGCTTATCTCCGCCAACACCTGTACAAGCCGCGGCATCCCCCAGATAGGATACGTGTAACCGCTCAGGATAAACGCCGGTGTTAGGAAGAAAATAATTACCTGCACTGCCATTTCACGGTGTTCGAGAAGCATTCCCGCCACATTGCCTGCCGTGAACAAAAAATACATGAATAGAAAAATTAACAACCACGCGTACAAGCTGTTACCCGGCATTATTACGCCAAACAGGTATCGGCTTATCAATGATGAGATTATTAGATTGCCCGTTATCACCGCGCTTGAACCGATAAACGCGATAAACATCAGATGCAGTGTATTAAAGGGCGCATGCCCTTCTGTAAGCAGCCGCTTGCGGAACTGATTGCCGAGAAACACCCCGCCGATTGCAAGGATAACCTGCAGTATCGCGAGATAGAGCGAGTACACGAGGAACACCTCGTAATTGTACCACGGGTTATATAATGTTGTGATGTTTACGCGAACGGGCTTTGCGGCCACGAGAGCCTGTTGATAACTAAATCCCTTCGACTGCATTTTTTGTATAAGGATTCCACCGGAAATGCTTCTCACTGCGTTGTTCGCATCACTAAGTAATGAGTTTGAGATAATAAGGTTAAACGAGCTTTTGTAGAATGCCACCACTGCCCGGTTGCCGTGCTTTACATCAGCTTCAAAGCCTTCCGGTATTTCGAATACACCATACACGGCTTTGCGCAGGAAATACTCCTGCACATCTCCGCCGCCGTTTGTCTGGTCAACTATTTTAATTGCGCCGGTCGCATCAAGCGAGCGGATAATCATTCTTGAGATATATGAATTGTCGTGGTCTATCACCGCTACGGGTAATTCCCTCGCGCTGCCGTTTTTATAGATTGCCGAAACGAACAGCAGGCATACGGTTGGCAGCAGGAACAAACACGCCAGCCGCTTTGCCGTTTATAAAGTAATCCTAACGGTCATTCCTGGCCGCAGTGCCGCAATTTTTTCAACAGGCAGCAGCCTTATTTCAAATGTTTTTAAATCAAAATCGCCTTTTTGATTTGTTGCTTTCCAAGTGGCAAAATCACCCATTGGAGCGATATAACTTACTTTACAGGAAACGTCTTTCAGTTCAAGTGCGGGAATACTGACTTTTACTTCTTTGCCTTTGCTAAAGGAAGAAAGCAGGTCTTCGCGGACACTAACGGTAATGTACATATCCGCGGGATCAATAAGTGTAAGGACCGGATATCCTGCTGGAATAATTTCACCAGGATCGTTTAATTTTTTATACACTTCGCCGTTAGCGGGAGAGATAATTGAGAGCTCCCTGTAGGCAGCCTGAATTTCGCCGTAGGTGTTTTCTGCTTGGCGGTACAATGCTTCCGCGCCATTAATTTCTTCTTTCCGTGCACCTTTTTTTGCCATGTTATACCTGGCTGTTGCTGCACCGGTAATTTCTTTCGCTGCTTTCCACTGCATTTCCGCCTGGTCTTTTTCCTGCTCGGAAATTACCTGTTCTTCATACAGTTTTTTTACCCGGTTAAAGGTTTTTTCGGCAAGTGCATATTGTGCTTTTGCCTGTTTCATCATCGCGTCTGCCGCTTCAATTTCTTCAGGGCGTGCGCCGTTTTGTGCCATGGTATATTTTTGGAGCGCGGCATCCATCAGGCCTTTGCCCTGCCCGATTTTCGCATCGAGCTCTTTACTTTCGAGCAGTAAAAGCGTATCGCCGCGTTTAACAGTGTCACCTTCTTTAACCAAAAGGCGGGTTATCCTTCCGGCAATTTTTGATGATACATCAATCTGATTTGTTTCGGCCAAGCCCGTCAATACCACCGCGTCCTCTTTTCCGGAAAAAAGAAGGATTATTGCTATTATCACTATTATTACTATTGCCGCTATAATATATTTTATTTGTTTCATGTGTTATTCCTTGTTCCAGATATTTGCAAAATCATTTATCTTATTAATCGTATGGAGTGTTTGTGCATAGCCCTTGTAATAATCAAGCAGTGCCGCGCTCCGTTCGATTCTAGTCTTCTCGTAAAAAGAATTTGCATCCACTATTTCCAAAGGTATTCCCGTACCTGCCTCAGAACGCTTTGTCGCAACCCGGAGGTTTTCTTCAGCCAGTTCCAGATTGCTATTTAATTTATGATAGCGTGCAGCCGCCGCGTGTACCTGCATCATCGATTTTTGCATCAGCAGGGAAAGATTTTTCTGTATATCACTCTTCATGAAACCAATTTCATTTTCAAGATGCGAGTAGTTCTGCATCTTTGCATAATCCCTGAAACCGCTAAACAGGTTCATCTGCAATTTTACCCCAACTACCCATCGCGGCTCAAGTGCCGAAAGATATTCGGGGAGGCATTCATATTTGCCAAAAGCCGCGAGAGCGGGCATCAGGTTTGCCCTTGCAGACTCGTATCCTGCTTGCGCTGCAAGTTCTTTTTGCTCAAGTATTTTTATATACGGGTTAACGGCAATTGCCGCGTTCAGAAACATGGCTGAGTCAATAGGTGCATTATGAAAAAGCATCGTATCTTTTAATTGAGAAACCATTCCGGGTTCGAGCCCGGTGGCGTTTGCAAGCACGAGTTTTGCAAGTTCGCATTTAACCGAGTCGTCCATGCAGTTTCTCTCGGCTTCAGCCAAAGCAGCTTCTGCACGTATAAGCTGATAACGCGGAACCATGCCCTGCGCGTATAATTTTTCTGCACGTACTTTATGCAATGCAATGTTTGCCTGAACAATTCTTCTTGTGTGAAGCATATCCTGCATAAAAAGTACATTCAGATACGCTTCAATAACATCTTTTACTGCATCGTCTTTGGTTTTGTCCAATTCAACCGCGGCAGCGCGGCTGTTTGCACCCGCGGCTTTTTTTGCCGCGAGCAGTTTACCGCCGGTAAACAAGGGCTGTGTAAATGTTAGTGACAGGTATTTGTTATCCTGCCGTTTTAACTCCTCGGAAAAAGCGGGAATAGCATTTTTTAAACCAACTTGGCTTTGCTGAAAAACCGCTGACTTTTGTGCATCGGTTAGTGCCGGTTTTCCGCCGAGCAGCCCGCCGATATTTGTCAGCTCTACCTGATTTTTTGCCTGCAGGGTGATGATTACATCCCTGATGGGCGAAAGGTCAATTTCCAAAGGGTCATTAAAATGGTTATAGGATGCATCAAGTGACAGCGTGGGGAGAAAATTTCCCCAGGCTTCATTGTCTAAAGCCTGCTTTTGCTGCTGCCGCTCGCTGAATTGTGCAATTTTATTGCTATTCGCCAGAGCTGCGCGGATTGCATCATTCAAGGACAAACCTTGCCCAAAAGCCAAGAACGGCAGCACTACGATGAGGATCACATATTTCTTGTTCATTTTTTTATAACGAATATAGAATCATTATTCATAAAAGGACATAAAAAATGGGAATACAGCAGTATTCCCTAAATAAATTATTTACTATTTAAAATACCAACTTTTGCATACTGTTTAGCCTGCACACGGATTTCCGGCAACTGCATAGCCTCCGGTTTGTCTAGCCATAAATGCAACAGGGCACTAACACCTGCAAGATAGAATGTGCGGAAAGCGGAGATATTCAAATCGCTTCTGAATACACCGGTGTCTTTGCCTTCGCTAACGATAGCCTCTCCAAGGGCGATGTATTTTTCAAAGTACGGGGTAAACTCGTCTTTATGGTCTCGGACAAGGGCGTTCTGCTCCTGCACGAAAACCATAGCAAGCGGCTGATTAGTTTCAAACACGTCAAAAATCAGGTCAAACAGCCTGTCAAGTTTTTCAACGGGATTGAGGCCTGGATTTTCGTTGAGCTCTGCTAAATCGGTGTACAGTTTTTTCCAAACGTTGTCAAAGATTGAAAGGAGTATATTCAGTTTATCATCGTAATACGAATAGATACTGCCAACCGCGATGCCGGCAATTTCAGCAATCTTGTGAACTTTAGCATGATGATAGCCATCTTTTGCAATAACCTGAATAGCTGCTTCGACAATTGCTATTTCTTTTTTTCCGTCTTTTTTTCTCACGGTGTACTCATTGATAATTGAATAAAATGTTAAGTCTATTTTGAATCATTATTCAAATATATGGATTTTATGTTGAATAAGTCAAGCACTAAATTCTATGGGATTGATTTATACCCTGTTTTTTCGACTTAATAGGGGATTTTCTATCAGCTACTTCTTCCAAGGTGCCGTTTTCCTGTCCCAGCTTCCTGCCCCATTTTGCAATTGCTTCAAGCACGGGGATGATGCTATTGCCGAACTCAGTCATTGAATATTCAACACGGAGCGGCACTTCGGCAAAAACTTCGCGTTTAATTAATCCGTCTTCTTCAAGGGCTTTTAGCTGCAGGCTTAGCATTTTCTCGGTTATGTCGGGAATCATTTTCTTTAACTCGCCGAACCTGACAGGCTTACCGCGGAGGTACCACAGAACCACGGTTTTCCATTTCCCGCCAATAAAACTCATGGTAACGTCCATGGCGCAGTGATAGGTTTTCTCACCGATACGGAACTGGTATTCTTTCCCTTTTATAATCATGCAAGTACTCCTTTATTCATCTATAATAAATAAAACATTTCTAAACCGTTCTATTTGATTTGTGAGCTGCTCATGGTTAACTGAGCTATTGCTCTCTGCCTTTACATGCGGCAGAAGAAAGAGTTAACCGCAAAGCCGCCAAAAGGCTATCAAAAACATTCCTTTAACCTGCGGCTTAACAGCCCGTACACTCATCCTGAAAAATTCACGGCACTCATAATTAATAATTCAAAATTCATAATTTTAATTGTTCCTGTCTGTTTTGACAGTTATTGCAAATATAGTATATCTTTCCGTACATTGCAACTATACATTTTACAGTAACTATAGAAAGCACATTATGAAAACAATCGCGGTATTAGGCACAGGAATAGTCGGGCAAACCATAGCAACACGCTTGGTTGAGCTTGGGTTTACGGTAACGATGGGTAGCAGAGATGTAGAGGCGGCTTTAGCGAGCACCAAAGCAAACATGGGAGGCACAACTTTGGCGGCGTGGCACAATAATAACAAACAGGTAACACTTGCAGCGTTTAGCACCGCGGCAGCAGCGGGGGAAATCATCATCAACGCGACAAGCGGGCAGGCAACACTTGCCGCGCTTGAGCTTGCCGGAGCAGCAAACCTTGCCGGTAAAACACTTATTGATATTGCTAACCCGCTGGATTTTTCGCAAGGGTTTCCGCCGAGTCTTTCAGTTTGCAATACCGATTCACTCGGAGAGCAAATACAAAAGGCTTTCCCGGAAGTTAAAGTTGTAAAAACCCTTAATACGATGACCTGCTATGTTATGGTACATCCGGAATCTGTCCCCGGAGATCATAGTGTATTTTTGAGCGGTAACAGCGAAGCCGCAAAAGCAGAAGCCGCGGAATTGTTAAAAGCGCTGGGCTGGAAACAGCATAATATCTATGACCTTGGCGATATAACAAGTGCACGGGGTACCGAGCAACTGCTGCCAATATGGGTAAGGCTTTACGGCACCTTAAAAACCGGTATGTTTAATTTTAACATTGTAAAAGCTTAACGATAGAGCCAAACCCGTGTAGCTCGAAGCGCAGCTTCGTACAGCTCTGCAGGAGTTTTGATATTCCCGGCAAACAATAGACGAAAAAACAGTTTTCCGGATATTGCACTGCTCACTGGGGCTTTGCGAAGCTCCGCTTCGCGCTACGTGGCTCGAAGCGCAGCCTTGTACAGCTCTGCAGGAGTTTTGCTATACCAGATAAAATGTAAACGGCTCAACAGTTTTGCGGGTATTGCACTGCTGCCCTGAGCTTTGCGAAGCTCTGCTTCGCGTTACAAAAAGGCAGGTCTGTAAAACCGGCCTCATTCGTATTATTCAATTACTTGGCGCTCTAAGGCAAATAGGTATGGCTGTGCCGTAAGCGCCAATTCCTAACCCAGCGAAGCCGGAACCAAAGAGGAAAATATAGAAAAGGTATGTAGATTTCGGGGAAAAAAAGAAGAGTTTTTATGGAAACCTCAGCGCTTACCATGTTTCTGGAAAAATATAAAGAGGATATAGCTGGTGTTATTAGCTGTTATGACCGGGTTGTTATTCGAGGAACCCTTCCCGCGATGGCATATGAGGGAGCAATCAACAATCACCTGCAACAAAACCATATTTTCGTTAAAGACTTTACAAAATATGCAAAAGAAAAACGCGACATCATCATCAAACATATCGAGGCATTTGCCATTGAAAACAATGTACCACTAATAAATGTTCACACCCCGAGAACCTACAAGAAGGAATTAGAAATCCAAAAACTTATCGTTGCAAATGAGATAACCACCGGCTATGTTGCTATTTTAAAAGTAGTCGAAAGTTGTAGAACGTATCGGCACGGAACACACCCTGAAACGAAGCAAATATGGGTCAGGCAGCGTTCAGGTAAATGTCTGCACTATTATATATACTTCATTGACCAAACCCTTGGCTTATGTTATGTCCGCTTGCAAACCTACTTACCATGTGATATGCAAATCTATTTCAACGGTCATAACTATCTGGCTAATAAAATGATACAGAAAGATATTCAGTTCCAAATGATAGACAATGCATTTGTACACATAGGGAACTATGATGAGGCACAAAAGATAGTTGATAATTTCAAGGCTGAACGGTTAAAGAAAATTTTAGATATTTTTACCAATAGATTTATTCCTTTTCTTGCAGTAAACCAATGGGGATATCGTTGGACGGTAATGCAGATGGAATACGCGACAGATATTATCTTTAAGAATCCCGATAAACTCCGTTTGGTATATGGGGAACTCTCTCATATGAGTGTTCTTTCGATAAGACCGCAAGACATAGCCCATTATTTCGAGACAAAATATTCTGCGCGAACAAAGCAAACTATAGTAAACCGGATGGAAGACCGCTCTTTCATTGCTGGTAAAATATCAGTAACCAGAGTAAAGCACCAAAAGGGTGCAAACGCCATTAAAATGTATGACAAGGTATTCTGTATTCTTCGTGTTGAGACAACTATTAATGATCCCCATGAGTTGTATACTTTCCGGTTAGTTCCCCACAGGAACGGAACTACTTCAAAGAAGAGGGCTTATGTACCGAAGTCCATTTTCTCCTTGTACACTCTGGCACAAATTGCAAAAACCGCCAATTTCAGATACTTAGACACATTGGCGGCATTTGATGAAAACTCCACAGGGAGCATTAATTTATTCTCAGTAGCAGAGCCTGTTTATCAAAACAAGCGCTCATATCCCGGATTTAACTTGTGCAAACAAACCGATGCACTTCTGTTGCGCCTACTTCTGCAAAAAGAGTCAATACAAGGACTCAGAAATAAGGAACTTCGTCATGAGTTACCACATATCTCATCTTCTGCAATGTCAAGGATACTCAAACGGTTAAGGCTTCATCGCCTCATTCGTAAGATACCTTCATCATACCGGTATAATCTAACAAAACTCGGAAGAAAAGTTGCTGTTGCTGCTCTTGCAGTTGTTGAATTAAAATTAAAGCCCGGCTTGGCTCGTTG
>JACPGF010000109.1 GCA_016182615.1 Ignavibacteriales bacterium | reverse complement strand
CGTGCAGAAAATGCAAAACTGCTGCACGTTGTTGACTTTGACGGTTTTAAAGAACATTCCATGAAGAACCATGCACTCATTAAAGAAATGTGTGAATCCGTTATTATTCCAATAGAATATACCGGCGGTATCCGGTCTTTAGACGATGCTGCACGTGCTTTCGACCTTGGTGTATCTCGAATTGTACTTTCGACATTACCGGTAAAAGACCCAAAGGAGTTTGAAAAAATACTACAACGTTATTCTCCCTCGAAGGTGGCGGTAGCTATTGATGTTTTGGATGGATATGTTTTAATCAGGGCAAGTAAGGAAAAAACACCTATCTCCCCTATCGAACATGCTAAAAACCTGCATGAGATGGGAGTTTTACGTTTTATTATCACTGATGTTGGCCGAAACGGCATGCTGGGCGGCCCGAATTTAGCGCTCATGAAATCAATTGCCGAAGTTGTTAAATGCAGAATTACCGTTTCAGGCGGGGTAAGAAATAAAGACGAATTAATGGATATCCAGGAATGTATCCCGATGGGTATTGATTCGGTTATCATCGGCCGCGCATTGTACGAGAACCGGTTTCCATGCCAGAAACTCTGGCGTTTGGCAGAATCGGGAATCTTTAACTGAGATGTTTATGGAACAAGAAATCGAAAATAAAGCACATTCAAGTTTTTGGTCAAACATATTCAAAAAGAATATTGACGAGGAAAGCCTTATCGAGGTTCTTAGAGATATGCCGCCCTTTAGTTTAATTCCCAAAAGCTTAATCATGCAAATCATTTCGCTCATGCATTCACGGCAATACATTGCTCATGAAATTATTTTTCATCAAGATGACCCTGGAATTGGCCTTTATATTATCAATGAAGGAACTGTTACGGTTGAATACATTGCTTCGGATTGAGTAAAAATAAAACTTGCTGATTTTAAGCCCGGCGATTTTTTTGGTGAGCTTGCTTTGGTTGACGGCGAAACCCGTTCAGCGACAGCACGCGCTAAATCCGATTGTAAAATTTCAGTATTATTTAAACCGGATTTTGACAGCCTTTTAGAGAAGTATCCACGTGAAGGCTTACAGATTATGCAGGGAATCTCGAAAATTATCATTACTCGTCTTAGAAGGCTAAACACAGACTATTTTGCTTTGTATGATTCATACTTACAACTAAAGGAGCAGAAAAATGGATCTCAACATTAAAAAAATTCTCGTACCGATAGATTTTAGCGAGAACTCAAAATCAGCCGTTAAATACGCCCACCCGATTTCAGTCTCGGGCAGATAACTTTACCCGCGGGAGAAATACAGGAATTTGATAAACGGGCACATGAAGAATTGAAAAAGATTTCCGACGAGGAAATCTCTCAGGGAGTTGCAGTAACCACAGTGGTGCGCTCCGGGAAACCGTTTATCGAAATTATCGAAACTGCAAAGTCGAATGATGTGGATTTAATTATCATTTCTTCGCACGGGCACTCTGGCGTTGAAAATATTTTGTTTGGCAGTACTTCAGAAAAGGTAATCAGAAAAGCCCCCTGCCCGGTACTAACTTTACGGGATCCGATAAAAGGATTTGACTACAAAACAGTTTTTGGAAAAGCCTGATTTTTGAGCCCCGAATTTAACGGGGCTTTGTTATTTTTCTCTCGAAATAACGTATTTCAACAAAGAGACAAGCGCTTCTTTTGAAGCAGATGCGGGTAATATTTCCAGGGCTTGTTCTGCTTCATCGGCGTACTTTTTAGCCACGGTTTCCGCGTACGCTATTCCCCCTTTTTGATGAACAAAATCAATAACATCCCGTATGGCATTGCTGTTTTTTGAGTTGCCAATGTTCGATTTCACCATTTTAACCTCATCCTTCGTGGCATTATCTAAAGCATAAATCAACGGGAGAGTAATCTTTTTATCCTTTATATCGGTACCAATGGTTTTGCCAAAAAGCTGAAAGGTACCATCGTAATCTAAAATGTCATCTTTTATTTGAAAAGCAATACCGAGTTTTTCACCGTATGTAATAAAGGCTTTATGTACCTCGGCACTATCGCTCGCGCTCATCGCGCCGATAGCACAACAAGTTTCAAATAGGGACGCGGTTTTATCCGAGATAACCCTGAAATATGTCTCCTCATCAATATCAAGTTTGCGCGTTTTCTGTATCTGCAGCAATTCACCTTCAGACATTCGCTTTACTGTTCTGGTGATGTTTTCGAGAAAGTCGTAGTCTTTTCCTTCGACCGAAATCATCAAGCCGCGCGCAAGTAAAAAATCACCCATTAAAACAGCAATCTTGTTCTTCCAGACAGCGTTGATTGATGGGAAGCCTCTTCTTTTCTCTGCATTGTCAACAACATCATCGTGAACCAAGGTGGCTGTATGCAGCAGTTCTACTAAAGAAGCTCCACGGAATGTCCGCTCGTTTACACCACCGGCTGCTTTTGCCGAGAGTAAAACAAGTAAAGGACGAATTTTTTTGCCTTTTTGTTTCAGGATATACGAGGAAACCAGATCGACAAGGCCGACCTGTGATTTAATGGCAATTTTAAAATGCTTTAAAAAGCCCTCAAGCTCATTATCAATCGGCTTGCTGATGGCACTTAATTTAATTTTATTCACGCTTTCTTTACCGAAAACTTAGAAACAAAAATACTTATTTCATATAAAACGAACAGAGGAACAGCCAGAATTAGCTGAGAAACAGGATCTGTTCCCGGAGTTAAAACTGCTGCGAGCAGCATGATAACAACAATTGCATGCCTCCTGTATTTCCGCATAAATGCAGGCGTCAGGATGCCGATTTTACTCAGAAAGAATGAGACCATTGGCAGCTCAAATACAACACCGGCTGCAAGCATTACACTGATAATTATTTCCATGTATTCATCAATAGCGAACTGGTTTTCTATTGTTGGGCTTCCGAACTGTCCGGCAAACGAGAGGGTCATAGGCAGCATAATATAGTACGCGAAAACAATTCCCATGAAAAAACTGAGAGTAGAATACAGAGCAATGGTTACGATATATTTTCGCTCATTCCTTCGCAGTGCAGGCGAGATGAATTTCCAGAACTGATAAAACAAATTCGGCAGACTGAGTATGATACCGCCGATAAGGCTAACTTGAAAATAGAGAAATACCTGACCAAATGGCTTCAGGTTCTGCAGTTTAATATGCGAGACCTTTGCAGGGGTTAACAATATTACTTCAACTATCGGGTTGATAAACAGGAAACAAACAACCGCACCGATAACAACACCAGCAAGAGCCTTGAGAATTCTACCGCGTAGTTCTTTAAGATGTTCAAAAAAGGTCATTTCGGCCTCTTGAACACCCTCACTTTCCGGTAATGAAGATTCGCTCATATCAGGAATGCTTTATATCTGCTTATCAGCTATATAACGGGAAATTTGAACAGAACAGTTTAATATTATCCTTAATAGCAATCAGTTCAGTTTCATTTTCAAATTTGTTTATCGCATGGTCAATAAATCCAGCGATAACCTTCATATCAGATTCTTTCATTCCCCTTGAAGTTACAGCCGGGGTTCCCACTCTTATTCCGCTTGTTACAAAAGGACTACGTTTATCGAAAGGCACCATGTTTTTATTAACAGTTATACCAGCCTTTTCAAGGGCAATTTCAGCCTGTTTACCGGTAATATTTTTATTACTCAAATCAACAAGCATCAAATGGTTATCTGTACCGCCTGAGATAATTGAAAAACCATAAGAAGAAAGTTCGTTTGCCAATGCACGGGCATTAGCAGCCACTTGCTTTATGTAAATACTAAAATCATCGGAGAGCGCTTCACCGAAAGCAACAGCTTTTGCCGCGATGATATGCATTAACGGACCGCCTTGAATACCGGGCATAACCATGCTGTCAAGCATCTCTGACATAAGTTTTAACCGGTCACCTTTGGG
>JACPGF010000112.1 GCA_016182615.1 Ignavibacteriales bacterium | reverse complement strand
TATGAGGAACAATACCCGGATCAATCGCGTAGAGGATTGCTGTCCAGAATGAAACATTTAGGGAGAAATACTGGAGAAGTATGGAGAAAATCATGAGACAGGTTACCGTGTCGAGAAAACACTGAAAAAATAATACAACCCACGGTTTTTCGCCTACTGCCGTATAAATAAGTCCTGCAAAAAGCGGATACCCGGGAGTTCGGTAAGGATTAGGTTTTAACTCCGGGTCATCGCTCAGTACTCCCGTTTTTAACAGATTTACTGACAAGTCATGCAGATGCTTTTGGTCGCTGATGTTAATTACTTTTTGCCAAACTTCTTGCTTCCAAGGTTGAACCGCGATAAAAAACCCAATCCTGCACGTAAGCGCAATGATTATCAGAAAAAGAATTTTCTTATGAGTGTTTGTAATTTGACCTCCTCGAACAAAAATGTTTTTAATTGAGCTGGATTGGAATAAAAGTGACAAATTGAGGTATCGTTTTGTGTTAAAATCGTTGTTTATAAAATATAACTAAAATATTTCACTGGCAAAAGGGTCTTATATAAACTTGACAAACCGGGTTCACCTGATAAAATGGTGGCGTTCTTAAAATACTCATTCCCCAAAAAGTGGTTCTGAATTGGAGATATCTGAGTCCCAATGGGACGAAACATCTATAGCGAATCGTTAGCCTTTACTCATTTTGCTCCCAGTGAAACGAAATTAACCCGATAAATTTGGTAATAACAAAGGGAAAACATAACAAATCTAAAATGTCGCTCCGCTGGAACTTTAATTATCAGGGGCCTTTTTTTTCTATAGCAATTTCGTCCCGATGGGACTCAGACCAGCCGACATAAATATTAGAGTTGTAGGCGTAGTGTTAAGAGTCAATCGTTGCGAAAAAAATACCACTAAAAAGGAACCTTTCTTGCCGGTTTACACGCACGCAACATTGAAGAGCCAAATATTTCTTTAGCATTCATCCTTTATCATTTGTTTTTTTACACAAACTCTTTTCATAGAGAGTTGTAAAATTCTGCATCATGTATCTTTTGATTTTCGTCAAAAAAGCGTACCTTTTAGTTGGGTTTTCCACAATTTTAGCAATTAACAAAGGTGATCGTTATGAAGCACTTAATGTTTTTAGCAGTTTTGGTATTCTGGTCATTTCCTTCTCATCTTTTCTCTCAGAATTTCACTTCAACAACATCGTATCAGGTAGGCCGGAAGGCTGAATTTTACGGCACTTCATTTTCAACTTGGGTAAAAACATGGAACAATCAGAAAGTAATTACCCGGGCTACTATTGGCTATCTACGCGGTACTGATTGGAGAGATGGAGTTAAAACATCAAGTACAGACCGGTTCGAATTTGGTATTGACAGCCGCAACACGATGATACTTGGAAAGGACTATTTTCATGTATTCGGCTTTAGCTACACAACTACCACTCACATACAGCAAAATAATCCCCGGGAGGACGGATGGATGTTTTCCTTCGGTTTTGGAGCCCATGTTATACAACCATTTTCATTTACTGCGCGTTATGTTCTTGGCAACAGAAAAGGAATACGGCTTGGGATTGAATGTGATTTTTAAGCACGCTTAGTTTTCGTAAAGGCTGCAACGATTGGGCAAATTTTCATAACTTTTACAAATTACCGTTTTTTTAATTGAAATTAATCGCCGGAAACTTTTATTTTAAGAAAGATTATTTTCTCATTATAGGAGTACACATTGGGAGTCCTGGTTGTCGGCTCATTGGGCCTTGATACTGTTGAAACCCCGTTTAGCAGGGTTGAAGATGCGTTAGGCGGTTCAGCCACGTATATTTCACTTGCCGCAAGTTATTTTAGCGGACCCATACATCTTGTTGGCGTCGTTGGTGAAGATTTTCCAAGGAAATATATTCAAATGCTCGACGAGCATAATATCGATATTTCCGGATTGCAGATTGTTGCAGGCAAGAAAACTTTCCGTTGGACCGGTAAATACCATTATGATCTGAATACCAGAGATACTTTGTTAACTGAATTAAACGTTTTTGAAAGCTTTGATCCGGTTATACCTGAAGAGAGGAAAAAAACCAGATTTGTATGCCTCGGAAATATTGACCCCATTTTGCAGTTAAAAGTACTTGACCAATTGACTGAGCCAAAATTTGTTGTTTGTGATACCATGAACTTTTGGATTGAAAGCCGCAAAGCAGAGTTGTTCGAATTGATTAAACGTGTTCAGGTTCTTATAATCAATGATTCTGAAGCACGCCTGTTAGCTCAGGAACCCAACCTTATTAAAGCAGCAAAAAAGATTAAAGAGTACGGCCTGCCGCATCTTATTATAAAAAAGGGCGAGCATGGTGCGTTACTGTTTTCGGATGATATTATTTTTTCTGCCCCGGCATATCCTATTGAATTAATTAATGATCCAACCGGAGCAGGTGATTCATTTGCCGGTGGGTTTATTGGATACTTGTATAAAACGCAGGACACGAGTGCTGAGAATATAAAACGTGCTGTAGTTTACGGTTCAACAATGGCCTCGTTTTGTTGCGAGCAATTTAGTACTAAGGGTTTAGAAAACCTTTCGTATCTCAGAGTTCATGACCGGTACAGGGATTTCATGTCAATAGCACATTTTGATGATAAAGACTGAATATTTTTCCCTGAAGTTCATCGACAAACACTTAGTGTTTCTAGATCAAACACAACTTCCATTTCATGAAAAATACATTCAAACAACTAGTTACGAGCGTGTAGCAGAAGCCATTGAAAAGCTTGAGATACGCGGGGCTCCGGCAATAGGGCTGGCTGCGGCATATGCAGTAGTTTTTTCTCAAGAAAACGGATATTCAAAATCTGCATTTAATAAAGCGGTAGGGCGGCTGGCAAAAACCCGCCCAACCGCGGTCAATTTGTTCTGGGCATTAAATAGCATGCAGAAAGTATTTGCATCGCTTGCTCCTTCAGAAGATTCCTACTCTTTTCTATTGCATAAAGCTCACAGTTTATATAATGATGATGTGGCTATGTGTGATGCAATAGCTGTCAATGGCGCCTCACTCATCAAAAAGGGTTCTGTAGTTTTAACACACTGTAATACCGGCAGGCTGGCAATGGGCGGCGGCGGTACTGCGTTATATGTTATTAAGCAGGCGTTCGATGCAGGCAATATTAAGCATGTTTTTGTTGATGAGACCCGCCCTCTGTTGCAGGGTGCCAGACTTACAGCATTCGAGTTGACTCATTATGGTATTCCATTTTCAGTTATTACCGACTCGATGGCTGCCCATATTATAAAAACAGAAAAAGTTAATCTGGTTATTACGGGTGCTGACAGGATTACTTCTAACGGGGATTCGGCTAATAAAATCGGGACGTACAGCCTGGCGATACTTTGTAAATATCATGGAATCCCTTTTTATATTGCTGCGCCCTCTTCTACTATCGATGTGGCGCTTCCTTCAGGTGATAAAATTGTTATAGAGGAAAGAGGCGCAAAGGAAGTTTTCCAGATTCAGAATACTCTATTAACTGATTCATCATTTCCTGCACGCAACCCTTCGTTTGATGTAACCCCGTCTGAGTTGATTACCGGAATAATTACTGAATCTGGTGTCTTCGATTATCCTTACAAATTTGTATGAGCCGCATTCAGAAAACAACGGGAGTTGTTTTATCGGTTATAAAATATAGTGACTCAAGCAAAATTGCCAACATCTATACAAAGGAATTCGGCCGTATTTCTTTAATGGTGAAGGGTGGGAGGCAGAAACAGTCAAAGAGCGGGATGATAATAGACCCTCTGAACGTGGTTGATATTGTATTTTATCATCAGCCGACACGCGAGATCCAAATCCTCGGCGAAGCTATTCTTGTGCATCATTTCCCGAAATTGCGAACCGATTTTGACTGCTTGAAGTATGGGCTGGCAACAGTAGAACTTGTTGCACGGATTACCATCGAGCATGAAGTGAATAGCAGGATGTTTCACGGGCTCAGCAGGATTCTCGAGCGAATCGATTTACAAACAGAAGACCCATTTATCTCTTTCCTCCGCTTTTATATTTTTATTCTCGAGGAGACAGGTTTTGAACTTAACCTTTCTGAATGTGCATTGTGTAACGAGGAGATAAAAACCACACCTCTTGGATTCACGTGGCAGCAGGGGATTATATGC
>JACPGF010000111.1:12250-15274 GCA_016182615.1 Ignavibacteriales bacterium | reverse complement strand
TTTAGTGCCGGATGTACTGGTAAAAGGCGGAGATTGGGCAATAGAGAATATTGTTGGCCGGGATGTTGTAGAATCGCATGGTGGTGAGGTTAAAAACATTAGCTTTGTTAATAATCAATCAACAACTAATATCATTAAAACTGTTTTAGAACGATTTTCCGGTGAAACTTGATAAACTTATTCCAGTTCGGAGCGCATTTCATAAGGTAGTAAATTACTTTCTGGGTTTTCTTATTGGCCTGTTTGTTCTTATCCTTATATTTTTGGGGTTCACCCAAACGGCTACCTTTCGGGAATTTGCGCGCAAACAGGTTCTGGTTATTTTAAATGATTCAATTAATGGTAGAATTAACTTTGAGCAGCTTGATGGTTCAATTTTTACAACTTTAATTGTCAGGAATGCCACGTTAATTTCTCAGGGGGACACTATTCTTTCCATTGGAAAAGTTGGTGTACGGCTTAACCCTCTGCGTATTTTTGTAAAAACAATTTTTGTTAAAGAACTGATTATTGAAAACGTTCATGCAAATTTATATGCAGATTCAGCAGGTCAGTATAATATTTCCAAAGTTTTTCCCTCCAGCAGCGATACTTCTTCTTCTGAATTCCCGTTTACGATTACGCTTGAAAAAGGAATACTAACCAATATTAATGCGGTGTTGTGTTCCGGTATAAGGAAGGCAGAAAAAGCTCCGGTGCCAGTTCTCGATATGGACAATCTGAGAATTGAGAACCTGAATTTAGAATTATCTGCCAAGGCCAATATTACCAAGAAAGAGTTTTTAGTTTCGCTTTTTACAGCAACTGCAAAAACAAATATCCAAGATTTTAATATTAATAATTTTGCCGCAAAAATCTCGATTAAAAGGGATGAAATCGAGATAACGGATATGGCACTTAAAACTGATAAGAGCGACCTGTATTTCTCGTCTATGATAAAAGGTTTCCATCTTTTTGGAGATTCGCTTTCCGCCGATATGCATACGGCAGATATGAATTTGAGCCTGCGGGCATTTCCATTTCACTTCGCTGATTTACAAAGCCTTATCGGCGTGACCGACTATTTAAAGGGGCCATTGCAGGGCGAGATAGTGGCATCCGGTACTCTTGATCACTTGCTTATACCCAAGTTGGATCTGTCAATTGGGAATAGTAAGCTATTGGTTACGGGAAAACTCCAAAAAATTCTTGACGGCAGCACGATGAGAATCGATGCCGGGATAACAAACTCCGTTTTACACAGGGAGGATGTACTTTCTCTGTTACCCATCGTAACAATGCCGGAATTTGAGAACTATACAACTTTACAGATTGATTCCTTAACATATTCGGGAACCCCGCTGACGTTTGAAACAAAAATGAAAATTGCAGCCAATAGTGGTGTTATTCGCGGGACGGTGGGTTTTGATTTTGCAAAGGAAAATACAACATACTCGATTGATTTGCGCGGAGCAGATGTAAATCTCGCACCTTTTATACATCACCCTGCAGTTTTTAATGGTGGTGTAACGGTTCACGGTGAAAACTTTTCACCTGAAAAAGTAGATGCTGCCTTTACTATAGACGGAGCCTACTCGATAATCGGAAGGCAGATATATAATAAATTGGGGCTTACCGGTACTTTAAGAGCCGGTATTGTTGATGTTGATCTGCTTATGAAAACTGAAAAGGATTCCGTATCGGGTAATTTATCTGCCTCATTATTCCCCGATTCACTCCCAACATACACGCTTTCGATTACCGGCAAACACTTGAACCTGTCCGAAGTATTAATGGATTCTTCTCTGACTTCTGATCTCAACTTTCAGTTTTCTATTGATGGGAAAAGCTTTACACCCGATAAAATACAGGGAGATGCATTTCTGCGGATCGAAAAAGGGTTTATCGGGATAAATGACCTCGATAATGTTGAGGCACGTTTATCGGTGGCTCATAAAAAAGATGGGACTGTGTTTGTTTCATTAACATCAGACATCATTGATGCGGAAATCTCGGGGACATATAAAATTAACGGGCTGCTATCCGTTCTGCAAAAGGAAATCAAAAATGTTAATAGATCGGTAACAGATAAACTTTCCGGGTATTTTCCTGAGTTGCGAAAGGATATTGAGGCATTTCTATCACAGAAAACAGTTCTGACAAAAAAAGTGGATTCTGTCTATTCCGGGAACATCGATTCCAAGTTCAATATCAAGATAAAAGACTTATCGAAATTGTCGGGATTCATTAAAGGTAAAGAAATTTCATTTGATGGTACTATTGAAGGGATACTCAAATCCAATTTGGAATCTTTTGTTTTTGAAGTGACAAGTGAAATAGGATTTTTTAAATACTTGGATACTGCATCTTCGATGTTTATCCGTGATGCTGCTTTTAAAATATCAGTCAGCCATCCGTATAACGACTACCGTTTTGGTTCTATTAAAAACAGTGTGGCATTCGAGGCAGATCAGGCTTTCCTAAATGCAGATATTAAAAAAGTTTTTATTTCGGCAGCCCTTGACAGCTCAAGGATGAAAATTGTACTCAGATCCGAGTACGGTGAAAAAGTAAATATGCAGATGAACGGTACCGCATTTTTTAATGATGATTCGTTATTGTTACAATTGGGAACCATTAAGTTCAAGTACAATCTTTTTGAAGTTTTTAATAAATTACCGTCAACAATAACTTATACGAATGGTAAATTTTCGATTGCACGGTTAGCACGCTGGCGGGGAGATGCAAAACTGGCACTTGACGGGACTTTTTCGTTCAAAGACTCCATTAACCTTATGTTCAGTTCTAAAAACCTCAAGGGATATGACCTTAGTTTTAGTATTCTCGATACGAAAGCTGATGAGGTAATCGATAATGATATAAATATCGATGCAAAGATTACGGGCACCATGGTTAATCCAAAAATAGATGTGACTCTGGCGGTTGATAGTATTACCTATAAAAAAACCACCTATGGTTCTTATATAGGGACACTTAACTATGCAGATAAAAAACTATTGGTCGATCTGAAACTGGTGGAAATGA
>JACPGF010000111.1:0-12219 GCA_016182615.1 Ignavibacteriales bacterium | reverse complement strand
CGCTTGACATTAAAAGGCTATATTCCCATTGACCTGAGCTTTTCGGCTGTTAAAACCCGTCTTCTCGCGGATGATCCAGTTCATTTGCAATTATTTGCAGATCGCTTTAATATTACCTCTCTCGGTGAATTAATCCCTTATATCTCTGAAGTTAAAGGTTATGTCAATTCGGAAATAACAATTGACGGCACCTTAAATACGCCTGTCCGGAAAGGTTATCTCAAATTAATTGAAGGCACCTGCCTGATGGACATGAACAATCTGCAATACAACGCTGCAATGGAGATTGAGTTGAATAATAAGGAGATAGTGATAACCAAAATGGAGTTTTCAAATTATGGCAGTGTTAAACAAAAAGGTGTACTGCGGGGAACGGGGAAAATTGATTTAACGGATTTTACCGATCCTTCAATTCTTATTTCGGTTAATGGTGATATTTCTGTTTTGGGTGCTAAACGAAAACCCGTTTCTCTTTCACTTTATGGTGATGCTTATGTAGCGACCGACGGAGATGTTATTTTTAGTATGGCGCACGGGAAAGCTTTTTTGAAAATGCATTTGATAATTAAGGAAGCTTCTATTACATTTCCACCAACGCAAACTACTTACGCGGGTGCTGCCGACAATTTCTATTACTATTTTCCGGATGATAAATCCATGTTAACTAGCAGGGAGGTGGAGATCCAAAAGCTGCTTACTGTGTATAATGAGCGTTTGAAGCAGACAGGCCAGGGAAAAAACGGCGGCTATGATTTTGACTATGACATAAGTATCAATATAAAAAAAGAAGCGCATTTTGTATTCATTTTTGCCCAGGAGGCAAATCAAAAACTGAATGCTTATTTAAATGGCGATATACAATTCGAGAGGAGAAATGGTATTCAGAATTCGCAAGGCGAATTGAAGGTGCTTGAGGGTTCAACTCTGGACTTTATAAAAACTTTTACGGCAACCGGATCTTTACGGTTTGAAAGCGATGTAACAAATCCCTACCTCGACATCGTTGGTGTTTATAGTTCATATTATACAGAAAGTGATACCAGCCGGGGTGATACGAAAGAAGAAGAAGTTGCGGTTAAGGTTAAATTACGGGGACCTGTTAAAGACATGGCAAGATCATTCTCCAAAACAGAGAACAATATTGCTGTTTATTACGGAAAATCTAATATTGAAAAAGGAAATGTATCCACAGAATACGATAACGTCGATGCAATATGGTTTGTTTTACTCGGAAAATTTAAAAAGGATATTACAGCGCAGGATAGGACAAAGGCAGCCTCGCAAATTGATCCGTTTACAGGAACAGCAACATCTGTTGCAAGTTCACTTATAGGAGGGTTTCTTAATACTTACCTTGGAGATATGGTGCGGAGTGTTGAAGTCCGCAATAGCGGCACTGCAACAAAGTTTAACTTAAGCGGCCGGTATAAAGATGTGAAATATACATTTGGCGGTTCCACGAACTTTTTGCAGGATCTTTCAAGTGCAAGCATTCGCGTTGAATATTCTTTGATCGATAATCTGATCGTTCGGGTTGAACGGAGAGAAGCGACTAGTAACGTGAACTTCTCGAACGAAATGATAAATGAACTTGGCTTGCGGTACCGGTTCGAGTTTTGACGGCGTAGTTATTTGGCACCGGCAGGTAAACAAAAGGTCGATTTAATTAATTTCAACTGTCTAGTGTTAAGTTTGAGAAATTTGTGAAAAAATACATATAGAAAAGTTTTTAAATACCATTTAGTGTCCATCCGTATATTCAGAATGGGCAAAATAAAATCATATTAATAAGGAAAATTGTATGGTGGCAAACTTTAGAATTTTTTTCATGTCGTTATTGTTAGGCTCGGTAATTACTACCGGAATGCTTTCGGCACAAAGTAATCCAAAATGGATTGGAGCTACAGTGAAAAAACTTGAACTTGAACTAATAAAAAAGTATGGTGATGCTCAAGCCGGTAGAATTACTATTGGCTTAAAACAGGTATCCTCATTGTGGAAAAGCACTGATGGAGACAGCAAAGCGTTTGAAGGTTTCGTTCATAGCAATTTTGCCGGGGAACAAAAAACGTATGACGCGATGTTTGAACGGTATCAGTATTTGTTCGAAAAACTTGATGGCCATTTGCAGGAGATAGGCCGTGAATTCAGGCAGCAATCTGACCTTGATCTTGGTCCGATACTCCCGTTTGATGAATTGTTCGCTGCTTATAATCCCGGTGCGCATGTAAACGATGATTTTTTTGAGAATAAACTTGCATTTGTTGTGCTCCTCAACTTTCCTATAAAATCTCTCGAAGAGAAAATTGCATACGGTGCAAAATGGAGCAGAAGAGAATGGGCTGAAATAAGGATGGCTGAACGCTTCTCGAAAAGAATACCTGCCTCGGTCGCACAAGAAATTTCTAAAGCTGCGGCACTCTCCGATCAATATATTGCTGAATACAATATCTTTATGCACAGTGTTATTAATGCAAAAGGTGACAGGTTATTCCCGAAAGGTATGCGACTGCTTTCACATTGGAATTTGCGTGACCAGATAAAAGCTGATTACAGTGAGCAGAAAAATGGAATTGAAAAACAGCGGACAATTCTAAAAATAATGGAGCACATTGTTAATCAAACAATTCCTAAGGTTGTTGTAAATAATCCGAACTTCGATTGGAATCCGTTTACAAATAAAGTAACACCGGCAATAGAAATTGATAAAGATTATGTGACTGCAAAAAAAGGTGAGGACTTAAATAAACCCGAGCCGGACACACGGTACGAGGTTTTGCTGAAAACTTTTCAGGCTTCACGTTTAGTTGACCCGTACGCGCCAACTGCCCCGACATTAATTGCCCGAAGGTTTAATGAAGACCGTGAAATTCCGGAAGAGCGTGTACGTAAAATGTTTGTTGATGTCCTTACTTCACCATTAGCGAAGCAAGTTGCTGAACTCATCAAAAAACGTTTAGGCCGTGAACTGGAACCTTTTGATGTATGGTATAATGGCTTCAGGCCACGCGGGAAATATACCGAAGAACAGCTAGATAAAATATGCCGCGAAAAATATCCAACCCCTGAGGCATATAAAAAAGATATGCCAAATTTGTTAAAAAAACTCGGTTTTTCAGCGGAACGTGCAGATATGCTTGCTGCTAACATTGTCATAGACCCGGCTCGCGGTTCAGGGCATGCTATGGGTGCCGGAATGCGAGAAGCGAAAACTCATCTCCGTACCCGTATTGGCACAAATGGCATGGACTATAAAGGATTCAATATTGCAGTTCATGAAATGGGTCATAATGTTGAACAGACTTTTTCTCTGAATATGGTAGATAATACTTCACTGCAGGGTGTGCCGAATACGGCATTTACCGAAGCTCTGGCGTTTGTATTCCAAGCACATGACCTTGAACTTTTAGGTTTAGCATCCGATAACAAAGAAACAGAAGCCCTTAAAACGATTAATGATTTCTGGATGACATTTGAAATTGCCGGTGTGGCGTTAGTTGATATGGAAGTCTGGAAATTTATGTATGCTAACCCGAAAGTAACACCCCAAGCGCTCCGCGAACAAACTATAGCAATCTCCAAGGAAATATGGAACAAGTATTATACGCCGGTGCTTGGAATGAAAGATGTTAACCTGCTTGGTGTCTATTCACACATGATACACTCATTCCTATACCTTCCGGACTATCCGCTCGGGCATTTAATTGCGTTTCAGATAGATGAGCAGATTAAAAAATCAGGTAACCTTGGTGTAGAGTTCGAAAGAGTAGCCCGTCAGGGAAGAATTTCTCCTGACCTTTGGATGCAGAATGCGGCCGGTACCCCTGTTGGACCAGACGCTTTATTGCGCGAAACAGCCAAGGCTTTAAGCATTATTAAATAATCTGAAGCAACCGGCTGCCGAATAATTAATGTTCCGGCAGCCGGTTTTTTTATCTATTTCATGAAATTTTGGTAATTAATTGTTTGGTCAAAACGCAGCCTTATCTACAGTCTTTATGATTTTGATTTTTTTGCAATGCATTATTTTAATAACTTGCTACACAATCTAAAAACACAATTATGTTAAAAAAATATTTTTTCGCGGCTATATTATTCCAATTAACTATGAACCTATCAGCACAATCTCATCTGACGCAAAAACTTGAAGAATTCCTGAAAACCGTACAAACAGAATTTGCCCCTGATAAGCGCGTAGCTTTATTTGAATCAACCGTTCTTGTACGGGACGGTCAAGTCATTATTCAGGGAGAAACAACAGAGCCGGGAGCCGTTCAGGCAATAAAAAAGTATATTGCTGCGGAAAACCTGCCTGTGCAAAATGATGTTCTTATCCTTCCAAGTAGCGAAATAGAAAAAAAATATGGCATTGTTACTATTTCGGTTGCTAATTTAAGGAAACAGTCGGAACACGCCTCTGAGATGGTTTCACAAGCTTTGATGGGTACGGTGGTCCGGATTTTTAAAAAGCACGGCGGATGGGTTCTGGTAAAAACCCCGGACAATTATCTTGGATGGATTGAAGATGACGGACTTGTTTTTAATGATGGTGCTGAAATAGGTTTATACCTTAAAAGCAAACGTTTGCTCATAACATCGCTGCATCCATACTGTTATCAAAAAGCATCTGAAAAATCGGAGCTTGTATCTGACCTTACGTGTGCAGCTATTGTGCAGTTTGCAGGTACTAGCGGCTCATGGTATAAAGTGCAGCTCCCTGACGGAAGAATAGGATACATTAAAAAAAGCAGTGCAGTGGATTTGAAAGAGTACTTCACAAAATTAAAATTCTCAGGCAGCCAGCTTATTGCAACCGCGAAGCGGTTTCTCGGTACACCGTATTTATGGGGAGGCTCATCATCCAAAGGGCTCGATTGCAGTGGTTTCACTAAAACCGTCTATTTCCTTAACGGCATTATCCTTTCAAGGGATGCATCGCAGCAAGTATTGCAGGGTGCATTAGTAGATACAGTCATTGATGCGGCCAAATTGGAGCCGGGAGATTTGACCTTTTACGGAAGACGTAACAGCCAAACAGGGGAGCGGGCAACCCATGTAGGTTTATACCTCGGCAACAAAGAGTTTATTCACTCTTCAGGGCGCGTGCGCATCAACAGCTATGATGCTGCAAGTCCCATTTATAGCGAATACCGGACAAAACAATTTTTACGTGCCAAGCGGATAACCGGATTGGCACATGAGCAAATTATTACAGTTTTAGAATCACCATTTTATTTTCCTGTAAAGGAGCTGCCATGAAACAAAATCGGCGGGATTTTATCCGTAACACGGTTATTACCGCAGGCGCTTTAAGTGCCCTGCCGTCTTCGCTATCTTTTCCAAAAACTTTAAATGAGTCTGTTATGAAATTCAGGTTCTATCCATATACGTTAGATTTACGCCATGTTTTTACCGTGGCAACAAATTCGAGAACTACTACACCCGTTGTTTTAACCGAGATTGAATACAATGGCATTACCGGATATGGCGAAGCTTCTATGCCGCCGTATCTTGGGGAATCTCACCAAACAGTAACTGAATTTTTGTCCAAAGTAAATCTTGAACAGTTTAAAAATCCGTTTGAAATGGAAACCATTCTCGCGTATGTCGATTCACTCGCACTGAAAAATACTGCCGCGAAAGCCTCAGTGGATATTGCACTGCATGATTTAGTTGGTAAATTATTAAATCAGCCATGGTATAATATCTGGGGTTTGGATAAAAACAAGGCTCCCTATACTTCGTTCACGATTGGCATCGACAAACCTGATGTAGTCCGGCAAAAAGTTAAAGAGGCTGAGGAGTACAAAGTCTTAAAGGTCAAGCTTGGCAGGGATACCGATAAGGAAATGATTGAAACCATCCGTTCGATAACCGACAAACCGCTTACCGCCGATGCAAATCAGGGATGGAAAGACAAACAACAGGCGCATGATATGCTGCACTATTTGCATGAAAATGGTGTTGTAATGCTTGAGCAGCCAATGGCAAAAGAAGATATGGAAGCCCATGCCTGGCTGAAAGAAAATACCCCCTTACCCATAATTGCAGATGAAGCATGCCAACGTCTATCGGATATTCCTAAAATTGCTCACGCCTATTCCGGCATTAATATTAAGCTCATGAAATCCACCGGCATGCGCGAGGCTTACAAGATGATTGTACTTGCAAGGGCAATGGGTCTAAAAGTTATGCTTGGCTGTATGACAGAGACTTCATGTGCTATCTCAGCAGCATCGCATCTTAGCCCGTTGGTCGATTGGGCTGATTTAGATGGTGCATTACTCATTAGCAACGATGTTTTTGATGGAACAACGGTGGTTGATGGAAAGGTTACCCTTCAGGACAGGCCCGGGATCGGTGTGGTAAAATCAAAAAAATAGCCTCTGGTGCATTTGCACTCCGATGCTGTGAATTATTTCATAAATGACAAAGGTACTCAATGAAACGAATGCTTTATTTTGTTTTAACCATTTGCTTAGCAGGATTAACAGGAACTATGGCAAAAGAAAAATCAGGAAAAATATTCCCGTATGAATATAAGAAAGTAGTATTGCCTAATGGATTTAAGGCAATTCTTATTCCATTCGACAGCCCCGGGCTGGTTTCGTACTACACCGTGGTACGTACCGGAAGCAGGGATGAATGGGAAGAAGGTAAGTCAGGGTTCGCTCATTTTTTTGAACACATGATGTTCCGCGGGACTGACCGTTTCCCGGGAAATGTGTACGATAGCGAAGTTACATCCATGGGAGCTGATGCTAACGCGTACACCGATGACGACCTGACAGTTTATCATTTAAATTTGTCAAATGAATATCTTGAAAAAGTGATGGATATGGAATCAGACCGGTTCCAAAACCGTCATTACACAAAAGAACAATTCCAGACTGAATCCGGAGCCGTTTACGGTGAATACAGAAAAAGCCGCACAAGCCCCTGGGAAGTTGCCTTTGAAGCTTACCGGGATATGGCATTTGATAAACATACCTACAAGCATACAACAATTGGGTTTGAGCGGGATATTAAAGAGATGCCCAACATGTACGATTATTCGGTGAGCTTTTATAACAGGTACTACCGTCCTTCAAATTGCGTGCTTGTTATTGTCGGTGATTTCAATTTTGATAAGGTATCCAAATGGATAACCAAATACTATGGACCCTGGAAACCGGGATATGTTGCCCCGAAAATCGAAAAAGAACCGGCTCAAACTGCACAAAGAAAAACAGAAGTTACCTATGATGGTAAAACTTTGCCACTCGCGATACTTGCATACAAAACAGATGCATTTGATGTGAAGAATAAAAAATTTCTTGCACTTTCTTATGTATCGGATTTGTGCTTTGGTGAAACCAGCCCGCTTTATAAAAAATTGGTGCTTGATGAACAAAAAGTTCAAAGCCTTTCCTCAAACGCCGCTATGGCGCGCGATCCCTATGCATTTGAAATATACGTGCAAGTAAAAAATGCAGCCGATATGGATTATGTCCTTGGTGAAATTCGTTCAGCTATTAAACAATTGGCTGATAAACCGGTGGATGCAAAACTGTTGGATGAACTGAAAAAACGGTCGAAGTATCAGTTTTTGATGGCTTTAGACAACAACAACTCAGTTGCTGGAATACTGCCGCGTTTTGTTACATTAACAGGAGATATTGACGTAATTGATGAATTGTACACGGCTTCTGAAATGATAACCCCGGCTGATGTGCAGGATGCCGTTAAGCATTATTTCATTCCGGCTAATGAAAACTTAGTTACCTTGAAAGGAAAATAACATGAAAACAAGAATTATATTTTCCTGCGTCGTTTTATTTGCAGCATTATTTAATATGGCAGTACAAGCAATGGACAAAGACAGAGTTGTTGAATTAAAAGCGGCCAAAGATGCCACAATAGCCTTCAGAATCGTTTTTAATGCCGGTTCACAATACGATCCGGTAGGAAAAGAAGGATTGTCATATCTAACTTCACGGATGCTCTCAGAGGGTTCAACCACAAAGAATTCGTATGATTCTGTTCTTAAGAAACTATTTCCGTTCGCGGCAGGATATGACATTTCATTAAGCCGTGAAATATCCGTTTTTACAGGACGTGTTCACAAGGATAACCTGAAACCTTATCTTGCGTTGTTTACCGAGCAAATGTTAATGCCCGCGTTTAAAGCAGATGAGCTGGAACGTGTCCGGCAGGATGCACTTAATTATCTTACTAACGATCTGAGATATTCAAGTGATGAAGAACTTGGAAAAGCTTCGTTGTATAACAGCGTTTACAAAGGAACTGCATATTCCCACGTTGATGTTGGAACAGTATCCGGGTTAACCGCTATAACCATGGATGATATTAAGTCCTTCTACAATACCTATTATAACCGGTCAAATTTCACACTCGGAATCGGTGGCGGCTACGATGCCAAAACACTTGAAACCGTATGGAAAGCATTTGAAAAACTTCCTGAGGGTAAAAAAGCAATTGCACCCGTGATTAATACACAAAAAGTTGAAGGATACAAAGTTCTGCTGGTTGAAAAGAAAGCAGCCGCAACGGCAATTTCCATGGGATTCCCCATTGACTTGGTGCGTGGCAGTAAGGACTGGTATGCACTCGCGATTGCAAATTCGTGGCTTGGTGAACACCGCAACAGCAGCTCGCATTTATACCAGGTTATCCGCGAGCGCCGCGGGTTAAACTATGGCGATTACAGCTATATCGAGCATTATCCGAATGGTGGAAGAGTCCAACTGCCAATGGTTAACGTTCCCCGCAGGCATCACTTGTTTGAAATATGGATTAGGCCTGTTCCGAATGAAACAGCACATTTTGCATTGCGCGCTGCACTTCGTGAATATCAGGCACTTGTTGCAAAAGGGATGTCGAAAGATGAATTTGAACTGACGAGAAAATTTTTGAAAAATTATGTTTTACAATATGCTCCAACTTCTTCAAAACGTCTCGGCTATGCACTTGATGATAAATTCTATGGCATTAAAAACGGGCACATTGCAATGTACCGCGAAATGATGGACAAGGTGACATTGGAAGATGTTAACAATGCCATTAAAAAATACTTGCAGGATAAAAATATGGCTATCGCAATGATTTGCGATAACGCTGCTGAGTTAAAAAAGAATCTTGCTTCAAATGTAGTCTCACCAATGAAATATACATCACCCAAGGCTGATGAAATTCTTAAAGAGGATGAACTTATTTCAACATTTAAGCTTCCTATTTTAGAAGAAAACATTCAGATTGTAAAAGTTGATGAAATGTTTAAATAGGTTTTAGCATTTTTTACTATCCCGGTTACATTCACTTGTAGCCGGGATTTTTTTGTTATACTATTCCTGAAAACCAATATTTAAACCTCAAATAATTACTATAAACTCAAATTTGCTATAGTAAGCCATCTAATTAGTAAATGTTACAGCACACCCGATACTCTTCTAATGCAAAAGAAGATGGATTTGTAATAGCTTGCTATTGGAGCGGGTACGGATTTTTCACATTTGTTATGCATTATTGGGGAAAATAAATTTGGTGTGACGATAATCTTTTGCAAAGTTACTCCAATCAAGTAAATTCATTTTACTATTTACACGTAAATGATAGTGCAGGTAAATCCTTGTCATGTGAAGCAGATAAATTGAGCAGATTGTGTTTTCATCAACAAATTGAAGGAATGTTATATGGGTAAGTTATCATGTGTTTTGGTTGTATGCATCTGGAGTAGTGTACTTTTTGCACAAATTCCCAATAGCGGTTTCGAGAATTGGACAGGAGGAGAACCTGACGGATGGTACACCACAAATGCAGCTCCGGTTGCTGTTGTGATAACACAAAGTTCAGATGCCCGGCAAGGCCTCTCATCGCTGCAAGGAGTTGCTAAAGCGGTCTTATCAGTTGTTGTTCCACCGGTAATTGTTGTTGGTGAGGAAAGTACACCCGGATTTCCAGTCAATCAAAGATATTTGTCCATAAGAGGATTTTACAAATTTGCTCCGGTTGGATCTGATGTCTTTACCGTTACCATTGCCTTTTCTAAAAACGGACAAGCTATCGGAGGGGGAGTTAAAAACCTTCCTGCGGCTTCTGCATGGTCTCTTTTTGAAGTGCCAATAATATACACGAATGGTGAAACCCCGGATACTTGTAATTTATCAATTGGAGTAACTGGAGGCACCGGAGGCGGAACAGTGAGCGCTGGATCAACATTCTTTGTTGATGACCTTAATCTTTCCCTTACTGTTTCAGTTAATAAAGAAATTGATAAAAAGAATTTCTCGTTGTATCAGAACTATCCCAATCCATTTAATCCTGCAACAAAGATTAGTTTCTCAATTCCAAGTGCTGAATTTGTAACCCTAAAAGTATTTTCTGTAACCGGTAGTGAAGTCGTAACCTTTATTAATGGGTACAAGCAAGCTGGTGAATACGAGGTTGATTTTAATGCTGCCGGATTACCGGATGGTGTCTATTTTTACAGATTAACAGCGGGTCATATTTCCTCCGTAAAAAAATTAGTCTTGTTAAAATAATTTGGGCTGCGTTCAAGCATACTATTTTTGTTAAAGGATTTGACTATAAGAGAGATGACAAAAAATCGCTTAACGAATTGTTATCTCTCTTATAGTATTGTTTGTTTCCTTCTCTGTCCATTCCGATAAACGTATTGCCGTAACTGGATATTGTCGTAAACCCACTTGGAGAATGGGAGGGCATTAAAACCTGCCATTTGTAGTCGGCTTATAAAGATTTTTTAAAGAGTGGCTGAAATTTCGCCTAAGGTAAAGTACAGTCCCTTTAGACAATTCTGAATAAACCAGTAGAATGGTATTTTATCCTACGCCTAAATTTGTTACTATGGGATATATTCAGGACAAATTTATCAAATGGACTTACAAAAAAAACTATCTAACCTCATACTTTTACTGATTTCAGTAACATCGATTTCTTGTTCGGCCAGCCAGCCATTACAGGAAAATTTATATATCAGGGTAAATCAAGTAGGATATTTACCAGCAAAACCAAAGCATGCTGTTATATTCGCCGAAAAAGCCGTTAAAACTACCGAGTTTAAATTGATTGATGCCAAATCCGGCAAAGAGGTCTATAAGGGCTCTTTGAGCGGCAATCTAGGGAGTTGGGGTGATTTCGGTTTTAACTATAAAATTGATTTTTCTGATTTCGCAGTAACCGGTAAGTATCGTGTAGTTGCTGGCGGTAAGCAGTCATCAAGTTTTTCCATTAATGCAGGTATATACTCGACCGTTGCTGATTCATTACTGGAATTTTTCAAAATACAACGGTGCGGCCCTACCAATCCGAAGATGCATAAAATATGTCACATCTATGATTCACCCCGTGTGGATGGCGATAACTCAGTTACCGGCATCGACGTAACCGGTGGCTTGCACGATGCAGGAGATTACATTAAATTTTTAAATACCTCCGCCTATACCACGTATATGCTTTTGCTGAGTTATGATCTGAACAGGTCAGTATCAAACTTTGATAACGATAGAAATTCAGTACCCGATATACTCGAGGAGGCCAAAGTAGGTATTGATTGGTTAATCCGTTGTAATTATAAAGATACAAAGCTAATAACACAAGTTCAGGATAACCGGGATCACGAACAGGGTTGGCGCCTGCCTGAAAATGACCCTATTAAATTTGACCGTCCGGCTTTCGCCGGAAGAGGGAAGAGCATCATCGGGCTCTACTCGGCAACACTTGCACTTGCTGCAAAAATTTGGCGGGACCGGTTCAAGGATGATGCCGCAGCGGACAGATTTTTGGCAATAGCCGAAAAGATGTATGCTATAAGGGGTAGTGTGCCGGATGTTGATGTTACCAATACCGGAATGTATTCTGACCGGAATTATCTTGGTAAACTTGCACTTGGAGCTATAGAACTTTACAATGCCACAAAAAAAGAAAACTATCTGCTGGATGCCAAAGAATATTCCGGAAAGGCTAAATCGGACTACTGGTGGAGTTGGGGTGACATGAATTCGCTGGCCCATTTCCGGATAGGTGCCTATGCAAGGGAAAACATAGACTTTATAAATAGTAATCTTATCCATTTTAATTCCTCCCGGCAGAAGAATATTTATGAAGAAGGTGCAGCCTTTTCATGGGGTACCACTAATACATTGCTAGGATGTGCACTACAAGCCGTGTTCTTTAAAATTAGTACCGGTAAAAATGACT
>JACPGF010000103.1 GCA_016182615.1 Ignavibacteriales bacterium | reverse complement strand
TTAAAATGATATGTTAAACCGCCCTCGAGTTCTTTGGTGGAGCCGAAATCGAATACACTGAAAATCGAATTATAACGAACCCGTGGTTCGCGGTAATTACCGTAAAGGACAACATCTACATCTTTTGATAAACCGCATTCCGCATCCAATTCAATTTTAGAAGTCTTTATTAAATTAAGATCGAATTCATATTTTGATGCAACTTTTAATCCAAAATTAGGACAGTCATAAGCAGCATTTGCATGCAAGAATTCGAATTGCAGTGAATTGCGCTGTATGAGATGCTGTATCGGGTCTAAAACAAAATCCTGATTAAATCTCGAAGCATAATAGTCTTCTTGTTTATAATTTTTCTTCGAATACCCTGCACCGAGGGTAAAACTTTTTAATGCTGTGGTCGAAAAACTGAATGCCATAGCATAATTATCAGCGATATTCTTTGCGAACTCAAATTTTTGCTGCGGAAGGATGATGCCGCCGTATGCTGCATTAATTGTATAATCCTCATAATGCAGTTTTAAGGAACCGCCGTCAAATACGCCGGTTGCGGCACCGTTAAAAACAGGCACCCGGCCTAGTTTTATGGTAGCGACATCAAACAGGCTTCTACCTTCGAGATAAAGATTATAAACTCTGAAGTACGATGGATGTTTTTCTTTGAAATCCATATCGTATTCGTAATTCATCGAAGTTCTTAAGCTGAACTTGCTATAATTAACATTCAATTGCAATTGGTCATACACCCTTGCAATAAATGTTGAGTTGCGTACGGAATCGAACCGCTCAAAATTAAAAACGGAAGAGGAAACTCTTCCGTTTATCGATTGAGCAAAAGCGACCGTCAATGCGCATGAAAATACTATAAGAATAAACGTTTTTCGCATATTGCCTGCCGGTTGATTTTAGAAAATATTACTCAGTTATTTTGCCGGAATCGAGTGCTTTATTTTAGCCCATTGTTCTTCATATTTGAATTCGGTAAATGTTGGGCTTTCTGTATTATGGCAACCGGTACAGAATTTTTCTTTTTCCGTATTGACAATTAGGCCGTTCTTAACAGCTTCTTCTTTATTCTTCATAATCTTCATGTCTTTATAATCGGCACCGGCTCCATGGCACGTTTCACACTGAACACCATCTTCAACCTTGAATTTTTTGCCAATCAGGCTCGCGTCAGCATTGTGGCCGGATACATGGCATTTTAAACATTCCGGAGCTTCTGCAGCAGGAACCTTTAATCCTTTTTCTTTAGCAATCGTGTTTGCTTTATCACTCTTCAGGGCTTCGAATGCTTTCGAGTGGGCTGAGGCTTTCCAGATATCTAATTGCTTACCTTGTTTTTCACTTTTGTGACACATCCCACAGGCTTCAACCATGTTTTTTTGCTGTATCTTGAGCAAAAACAGATAATGAACTGAAAAAAGCCATAACTAAAGCGAGGGTAAAAAGTTTTTTGAACATAGGTTTAGTTTCCTTTTGATAATATTTGAGAAATAACAACAATTTTCATTCCAAATTAGTTGAGCCCTAAATCATCATTTTCTTTCTAAAAAGGGCACTTTGTTATTGCGGGAATAACTTTTTTGCATAAAAGGGAATATAACACTCTCAAAATTGAAAATGAAAACCCTTTAATCAGCTTTCTTCTTTCGACGTAGAGTGTCTATTTTCTTTTTTGCCGAATCTTTGCTAACAACAATAGCTTTAATTCCACGTTTCATCAGAGTTGTGTTTGTAACACCCGGCACAGTTGTTGGCAGTTCCTCTTGAACTGTTGGCTTACTAACCGGATCTGTTGCTTGGATTTCGGTTTGTACTGCTTCAGATTGTTTAATTTCACGTTCAGGAATGTTTGAGGATACGGTTGGTTTTGCGGACCTTAAGTTTTTCGGTACATTTACAGGTTCCGATTGTGCAATCAATTTATCGTTTTGTTTTATTTCCGGTTCAACTTGTTCATCTGTTTTACCTGAACCGAGTGATTGCTCCTGCTGTATTGCCGGCTCTTGTGTTGAGAACAAATACACGGAAATAACAATAATTGTTGCAGCCACGCTTGTAATGATGAATTTATTCGCGTATAACCAACTTAATTTGCCTTTTGCATCAGCTGAGCTCTCTAACTGTAATTCTTTAAACAGCTTGGCATTGAAGCCGTCGGAAGCAGTCTCTTTTTCCAGACTTTTAAGCACGGCAATTACTTCCGGGAACTCATTATCCAGAGAATCTTGTCCGGAGCTCATATATCATCCTTGTAAATGGGGCGCAAAAGTTCCTGCAGAATTGCTCTTCCACGACTTATTCTTGATTTTACTGTACCAACGGTTATATCCAGCATCTCCGCGATTTCTTCATAACTTAATTCCTGTATATCCCTCAGGATAACAGCTTCTCTATATATCTCAGGCACCTTTAATAAAGCATCCTGAATGAATTGCGCTTTTATACCCGAATCCACAACCCGGTCAGGCTGTGGTTCAGGTGAAATTATATCGACATGTTTCTCATCATCTTCAGAGGTGCTAATCTGTAAGTGATGATGCTTGTTCCGTTTACTGATTTCGCTTTTGGCTAAGTTGCCAGCGATTGTATAAATCCAAGTTGATACCTTTGCACTTCCGTTATACAGTTCTTTTTTCCTGTAAACTTTTATAAATGTATCCTGAAGTATATCCTCCGCAATGTCGCGGTCACCAATAAAACGGTATAAATAGTTCAATAACGGATTTTTAAAGTAATTAACCAGTTCTTCAAAACTTGCTGAAGAATTGGTTTCTTGAAAAGTACTCATGATTTCTTCTGCACTTTTCTTTTTATTACCTGCCGTTACCAATGTTATACTCAATAATTAATAAAAAGTTCCAAAAAGCGGATTGATTTTAATGTAGAATTTTTAGATTCTTAT
The DNA here is from genome assembly GCA_016182615.1 of Ignavibacteriales bacterium. Taxonomy (GTDB): domain Bacteria; phylum Bacteroidota; class Ignavibacteria; order Ignavibacteriales; family Ignavibacteriaceae; genus JACPGF01. Next base: position 10,508 of record JACPGF010000103.1, on the reverse strand, counting down.
TCCTATTCGTAAATTAGGTATTTTAATCTTTATTTGTCAACATTTTTCCAATTTTCCATAATACATTGAAAAGAATTATTGCAATTTATCCGGGTCTAAAGGCATGTTGCTTAACGATTTTATTAATTGTGCCATTCACAAAGCTTTATCCGCAGCAGGTGGATACTGTTAAAACATACTTCCCGTCAGGTGAGGTGCAAACCATAGGATTTTATACTGACGGTAAACTTGAAGGTGAGTTTAAAGAATTTTACTCAAATGGCAAGCTTTGGAAAGACTGGCATTTTGTTGCCGGGAAGGAAAGCGGAAAATCATTCTGGTATTTTGAGAATGGGAAATTAAGCATCGAATGGAATTATGCAAACGGCTTAAAGGAAGGGGAATCCAAATGGTATTACGAATCCGGAGAGAAATGGGCAGTTCAAAACTACAGGTACGGAAAACTTGAAGGTATAACCCGAACCTACTACAAAACAGGAGAACTGCAAGGTGAATGGAAATACTATAACGGAAGCCTGAACGGTACTTCATATACCTACTTTACAAACAAAAAAAAGGAAGTCGAACGTTCCTATATTAATGATGTAATGAATGGTAAATCATACGTGTATCATGATAACGGAAAAATAGCAGTTGATGCTTTTTATATGAATGATAAGCTTGACGGTGTATTACTTATCTACGATTCAGCGGGTGACATAAGGGTCAGGGACACATATTCGCATGGTGAGCTGTTAGACAGGATAAGGTATGATTATCTCGGTAAACAGCAATCAATTGAAAGATATATTAAGAATTACTCTCTTACCGGCACGGTAACTGAAGAGTATTTGTTGAAGGATAACCGAAAAACAGGTTTGCACCGGACTTTTTCTCCTGAAGGGTATCTTGCCTCCGAAAGGCTGTTTATTAATGACACGTTAGTAGGACGGGTTTTCGAGTATCACGCGGGAGGCACCCTTGCAACTTATTACGACATTACCCGGGGTAATGCCAACGGAATCAAAAAGTATTTCTATGAAACCGGAGAATTACGGGCTGAGTCTATTATCGATAGAAATATGCCGAACGGGCTTTATATTAGCTATTATAAAAACGGCACGCAGGACACGGTAACAAATTATCAGAACGGTATTTTGCAAGGCGAACTTCGCACATATTATGCAAACGGATTGCTTTACACCTCAGAAAATTACAACGATGGAATACTAAGCGGCGAAAAAACATTTTTCTACAAAAGTGGAAGTTACCTGAGAATTGAGAAATATTATCAGGGTAAACTCGAGGGCTTTTCCAGAAATTACACGGCTTTGGGACAACTAACTTCCGAGGAGTATTACCGTGACGGAATAAAGACCCATACAATACTTTATACCGACGAGGGTCGTGTAAAAGATGTTATTTATGAAAATCAGGTAAACTAATCGAGAACCTTATGAAATATTTTTTTTCAATACTAGTTGTAATAATTGTTCTTCTTTGTTCACCGGTTTTCTCTGCTTCTGATACTCTCAGGAGCACATCGGGTGCAGTTGAAAGTATCACGGTTAATGATTCAAGCGGTATCTCAACGTACTTTTATTATCCAACGGGAATTATAAAAGCAATTGAAACCCATACAAGAGATAAGGAAATTATAAAAAAAAACTACTCCCCTTTAGGTATTCTTATTGATTATTACACTTATACCGGAGTGAAACTGAACGGGTCATATATGCTCTTTTATAATGACGGTATTCTGCATGAAAAAGGGTCATATAAAAACGGTAGTCTGGACGGAGAAGTAATTTCGTACTTCCATACCGGCGGCATAGAAAACATTGTTCCATTTATTGATGGAAGAAAACATGGAACCGGAAAGCAATACTTCGTGCATGGTACAATCCGTAAAAAAATTGCGTACGAACAAAACCTGCAGGAAGGGATTTCAGAAACATATTTTCCGGATGGAAAACTGGAATCGGTTTCTGAGTGCCACCTCGGAAACCTGCATGGAAAAACGGAAAGCTTTTACCCCGATGGAAGGCTGCTGGAGCTAAAATTCTTTACGCATGGAAAAGCTGATTCCGTGCATACTGTTTATTACCCTGATGGCAAAAAGAAATCCGAGATCTTGTTCAAATTGGGGTTTAAGGACGGTGTTTCATATACATGGTATGATAACGGAACCCTGTGGACAAAAACGCAATACAAAAAAAACATGCTTGATGGGGAAACACTTATCTACAGAAATAATGGAAAGCTTTGGTACAAGGATTTGTACGAAAATGAAAAATTTATAAAAAGTACGGAATTTGATGAATCCGGCAAAGTTGTTGCAGAAAAAAAATTTCCCGATACAATTGATAAAAAAAGTGATACGAAATAAAGGAAGAGTGCATAATATGCAGAAATATACAATAGCAGTAATACAACTTGAACTGAGCCCTGATACATCCGACAATGAACGGAAAGCCCTTGATTGGGTTACTAAAGCGGCTAAACAGGGGGCAAACGTTATCTGCCTCCCTGAACTGTACCGTTCACAATATTTTTGTCAGAAGGAAGACACGAAGTTATTCGGACTTGCTGAAACTTTTCCGGGGCCATCGACTGAACTTTTTGCCAAAGCAGCAGAAGAATTACACGCGGTAATTATTGTTCCGTTTTTCGAAAAACGCGGATCCGGAATGTACCATAATAGTGCCGCGATTATTGATGCTGACGGCAAAACTGCCGGACTGTACCGTAAAATGCATATCCCTGACGATCCCGCGTATTACGAGAAATATTATTTTACACCGGGCGATGCAGGATTTAAAGCTTTCGAGACCAAGTATGGAAAGATAGGAACCCTTATATGCTGGGATCAGTGGTTCCCCGAAGGAGCACGGTTGATGGCTTTACAGGGTGCACCGGTTCTCTTCTACCCTACTGCAATCGGATGGCATCCGGCAGAAATTGAGCGTTACGGTGCACGCCAGCAAGATGCATGGATGACCGTACAGCGCGGGCACGCGATTGCCAATGGCATGTATGTGGCCGCTGCTAACAGAATTGGATTTGAACAACCGGTTGCCGAGCAAGCCGGGATTCAATTTTGGGGCTCATCATTCATCTGTGACCCGCAGGGTTTAATATTGGCAAAAGCCTCAGATGACAAAGAAGAAATTTTATTGGCTGAGGTTGACTTAAAGAATCTCGAAAACGTCAGAAATAATTGGCCATTCCTCCGTGACCGCAGAATTGACGCGTATCAGGATATACTTAAAAGATATATTGACTAAAGGAATACCGTAATGGCAAAAGAAATAAAACGCAGAATACCTGCCGAGTGGGAAACACACGAGGCTACCATTCTGGCTTGGCCTTCTAATACAGAAGACTGGCCCGGTAAATTTATGCCTATTCACTGGGTATATAGTGAAATTGTAAAAAAGCTGGCCGAAGAAGAAAAAGTATATCTTTTGGTGCAGGATAAAAAGCAAAAGGATTTTGTTACCCGCGTTTTAGAAAAGGCTCATGTAAATGCAGCAAATGTCTCTTTTTATATTTTACCCACTGACCGTAACTGGATGCGGGACGTCTGTCCGGCATTTTCAGTCGCCAAATCCGGAAAGCATATCATACGAGAAAACATTCATTTTAAATTTAACGGCTGGGCAAAATATCCCAACTGGAAAAAAGATTATAAACTGCCCGGATTTCTTTCCAAAAAACTTGGCGAACCGCTCGTTACTGCCCAATATAAAAACACGCATGTAGTTTTAGAGGGCGGCGGAATAGATTATAACGGGCACGGTGATTTGTTGACTACCGAAGAGTGTTTCCTTCATCCATCGGTGCAAGTCCGTAATCCGGGGTTTGACCAGCAGGATTACGAAGCTGTATTTAAGAAATATCTTGGTATCTCAAATGTTATATGGCTTAAAAATGGGATACTTGGTGATGATACGCATGGTCATGTTGATGATTTGTGCAGATTTGTAGCTAAGGATAAAGTTGTTTTATGCCGTGACCTTAAAAACAATAGTGACGGCAACTATGCAATACTGGAAGAAAATAACGAAAGGCTGCGCGGTGCTAAAATTTCGGATGGCTCATCTTTGGAAGTAATTACTCTCCCGATGCCTGACCCGTTATATTTTGATAACCTGCGCTTACCGGCGAGTTATGCCAATTTTTATATTGCTAACCATGCTGTACTTGTCCCCACGTTTAATGATCCGATGGATAAAATTGCTTTGGGGATACTGGCTGAATTGTTCCACACCCGTAAAGTAGTTGGGATCCATGCAGTTGATCTGGTTTGGGGGCTTGGCACATTACATTGTTTAACGCATGAATTACCAGCAAAAATAACTATTAAAAACACATGAAAGCAAAACTTCCCGTATCCTTTATACATAGGGTAGGCCGCTTTCTGTTAAGGTTTAATATTATCTTTTCTCCAAAAAAGATATATAATACACTCCGTTACTATTTTGGTTCACTTTATTATTTGATGGATGATCACCATATATTTCTTTTCTCCGGCGGGCTTGCTTTTTCTATCTTTATCTGTATAATTCCTTTTATACTTATCCTGTTCTGGATACTCGGCAATTTTTTAGATCCGTTTACTATCAAAGTACAAATCGCCACGATTCTATCAACGGCAATTCCTTATGAACAATACGTGGGTGAGGTTAAAGATATTCTCTTTCAAAGAATATCTGAAATGATAGTGTATAAAGATTTGGCAGGCTATATCGGCCTGGGTGGTTTGATGTTCGCTGCAAGCGGTTTTTCAAGCAGCATCCGAACTATATTAAACACGGTATTTGCCAATAAAGATGATGTCTCCGTGATACGCGGGAAAATTCGGGACTTTGCCCTGATCTTTATAACGGTTATTTTTTTACTGGTAACAACATTTTTATTCCCCGTTTTAGATGCCCTTCGCGGGGCTTCTGAATTTGTGATGGAATTAAAATTTCTGAAATATGGTATTTTTCAGGAAATGTTTACCACGGGAATTTCATTTGTTCTATTGACAATATTTTTTTCTATCCTTTACCGTTTTGTGCCAACGCAAAAAATAAGAAAAAGATCCGGACTTGTTGGTGCATTATGGGCTGCTGGTTTGTGGGAAGGTATGAAGCTGCTTTTTGGTTATTACATCTCAAACATTGCTACATTTGGCCAAATTTACGGTACTTATGCATTTATTGTCGTTATTGCTTTTTGGATTTACTACTCGTCAATCGTGTTTATTCTTGGCGCAGAAATAGGAAAACTATTTAATGACAATCCTTACAGAAGTTGGAACAAGCCTTTGCATCCGGTGCAGAAAAAAACCGGTAAATCAGGTCAGCGCAAAGCACAGGTTTAATAAAAATTATACTGAAGCCCCACGTTACTGGTAAACTGTCTTGGTTTCCCTTTCTCCTTTACATAGTTGCTGTTTATTGTTAAATAGACGTTATTTTCAACGTAATACCAAAAGGAAAAATCGAGATTGTGGATGAGATTAATCGAAGTATTAATTTTATTAAGAGCTGTTAACCGGTAGCCTGAAACAAGGTTAATCCGGTTGCTGAGTTCGAAAATAAAATCCGCGGCAACATGGCCTTGTGCCTCTTTTGCAAATCCACTATCCATCGGGGTCGAAACATCAGCCGTCCAGTTAAACTGCGAAGACCAGCCAAGCGGAACCGAATATTGTGAACGGAGTGAAAGGCTCGGGGCACCAACTTGTGATTTATCGAATGTAGTCATTCTAAATAAAAATCCCATCGTCACATCCCACCCGTAATAGCGTTCATTTACTCTTTCGTTGATACCAAATAATACCTGACGCATCCTTAGTACCCCAAGAGAACCGATATTTTCGTCTTTAACAGAATCCGACTTTTGTATTTCGTACTCGATATCCCGCAGCCATGCATTTTCATAAACCGAACTATACAATGCTTTATATTCATCTTCTTTTTGAATGATGTTTGCTATGGCAATCATATTTTCTTTCGGCATATTGCCGTAAAGTACGCCATCCCTTAGCAAATGGTCTTCGATACGAACTGCTTTTGCCAAGGGAGTCGCGTTGATATATCTTCCGTAGCCAAAGCCGACAACAAAATCGGAGGCAACCTGTTTGAATGAATTCGTGTGCTGCATGGTAAGCGTGGCATCACCAAACCAATCTTTCTCATCCCAAACATATTTCCTGAACCGGCCTACCGATTTGAAGTTATGATTATAATTATTAAAATTTTTACCGCCCGTGGCATCAACGGTAATAAACCAGGCAAGTGGCTGCGAGGAGTAGAACCGCTTGTAAAGTAATGAGCCGCCCGCATTGTTCGAAAGCACACTATCCCCTGTCTGGGAAAAATTCCAGTTACCGTTAAAACGCACAGTTACTGCTCTTGATACCGGTACAATATAATCCGAAAGCTCAACTTCCTGAGCAACAGTTATACATGATAGTATTCCCAAAATGAAAAGGGTTTGTTGAATTCTCTTGATCATATACTTTTAAATTATGTACATGTAACATAAAAAATATTTTGTGAATGCAAAATTATTTGTAAGTTTATATTATCTTTTTGTATTAATCAGAATCATTTATCCGATATGTCGATAATATTTTCAAAAAAATGTGAATACGGGCTGCAAGCGGTGCTTTATCTTTCTTCGACAACCACACAGCCTGTTGTTTCAGCAGAAGAAATAGCTAAAACGCTTTATATTCCTAAAGAATTTGTTTCGAAGATCCTACAGGAGCTCACAACCTCGGGAATCGTGGCTTCCAAAAAGGGCAAAAACGGCGGCTTTACCTTAAATAAAGCTTTATCGGAAATTAGACTCATTGATATTGTTGCGGCAATTGACGGCTTTGACATTTTCAACAAGTGTGTTATGGGTTTCCCGAATTGTTCAAGCGAATCACCCTGCCCGGTGCATGGGAGATGGTCTGTTTTAAGTAAAGAAACTTACACGATGCTTTCAGAGGAGACTTTAGAAGACTTTCTGGCAAAAACCAAGCACAAAATTCAGAGTATTCAGAAATAAACAATTTTCAAACCGGTTATAAATGCTGCTATTCAGATCGGAACATTTGAGAAAACCCATATTCATTAATGAACATGGGTCGTGGGCTATGGTTTTTATCCCTTTTCTCTCTGCCGCATTCCATGCAAGCTCATTTTCGGCTTATTCCTTGTTACTGCTTTTCTCTATCCTCTTCTTTTTCTTTTCGTACCGGCCGCTTAATATGTTTCTTCATGCAATTTTCCAGAAAAAGCAGGCTGCGCAAATTTACTATCCCCTAACATGGTTTTTGCTCTATTTTTCAGTTGCAGTGAGTTCAGGATTTGCACTGCTGCTTTTTACCAATGCATATTATCTTCTGGGTTTTGGAACCGCGATATTGTTTATTATGGCAGCAGGGCAGTTTTTGGCATCCCGGTTTAAAGCGGATTTTTTACGGGACATTATATCTATTATTGGCGTAACAGGTATTGCACCGGTAACGTGTAGTTTTCTCGATCATCAACAGTCTTCCACCCCGTTTTTTTTGTGGGTTTGCAATGCAGCTTTTTTTCTTTCTTCAGCCTTTTACGTCCACATGAAAATGCTTTCAGCCGGGAAAAGAGAAGGCGCAAAAGGGCGGCTTTATAAATTCCGACTGTATGCAAATATATCTTTTCAGATTCTCTGCCTGATTTTACTTATTACAGCCCTTCTTGCCTCATTGATTACCTTGCTGCAGTTTGCTGGTTTTATCCCTATCCTGCTCCATGCACTAATAGGCAGCTTTATTTTCCCGTCCCAAGTGAGCTTTAAAAAAATAGGATTAATTTTTACCGTGTATTCCATCATATTTTTAATTTGCATTTCACAATAAAATCTGTATTTTTGAATCAGATATATTTATCTGTTTATAAAGTACGGTATTATGAGTGTCCGCAAAGTAACAATTGAAAAAAACACGGAGCGTAAATTACAAGCGTTCCGCTTTTACACGCAGCTTTTTTTTATTGCTGTCTGCCTGTGGATTGGGTTTGAGTTTCATTTATTTGTCGCCAATCTTGAAAATCCTGCTTCGCTAACAAACATTAGCCGACCCCCGGGTGTGGAGGCATTCCTGCCAATTTCTGCATTGATGAGTTTTTTATATTTCTTGAAAACGGGAATCATACACACGGTTCATCCAGCCGGATTTTTCATGTTTATTGGTTTTATTGCCGTTTCATTTGCTGTGGGCAAATCATTTTGCAGTTGGATATGCCCCGTTGGTTTTGTTTCGGAAATGACCGGGGCACTTGGCAAAAAATTACTACCAAAAAACTGGAAAATGCCCAGATGGATAGATATACCGCTGAGAAGCCTTAAGTATCTTTTGCTTCTCTTTTTTGTTAATGCAATTTTCTCCATGACTGCTGTGGAGCTTGGCATTTTTCTGAACAGCGATTATAACATCGTGGCTGATGTTAAGATGTACGAGTTTTTCCGCTATATTTCATTTACATCCTTAGTTGTATTAACCGCATTATTTATACTCTCAATAGTATTTCAAAATTTCTGGTGCAGGTATCTCTGCCCGTACGGCGCTCTACTAGGCATGGTTGGATTGTTAAGCCCAACGAAAATAAAACGGAATACCGTTTCGTGTATCGATTGCAGCCTGTGCGATAAAGCCTGCCCTTCCGGTATTAAAGTCAGCGTGAAAAATCTGGTTATTTCTGATGAATGTACTTCTTGTAACAGTTGTGTTGATGCCTGCCCGGTTAAAGATACATTGTACATGCAAAATGTTGTCCTTAAGAAAAAAGTATCCGGCACACGGACATTTGTTATAGCCGGCCTTATTTATTTTCTTATTATATCCACGGCATTTGCCTTAGGAAAATGGCAAAATCAGGTAACTTTCGAAAAATACAAAGCCATATATCAAGTTAAAGATGCAATCGGGCACTGATATTGTTTGGGTAGTAACGGGAAATCAAATATATTTAAGTATTAAACTTAATTTTACTTATATTTTTAGGCACAGTTATGTTAGATGATCTCGATCTAAAAATTCTCCGCATACTGCAAGACAGCGGCCGTATGAAACGTAACCAGCTTTCCGAACAAATAGGTTTATCCATTCCGTCAGTTAGTGAAAGAATGAATAAGCTTGAAGAAAAAGGAATCATCGAAGGTTACTACGCCAAAGTCAACAAAAAAGCGTTCCATTACGATATTATGGCCTTTATTACCGTTATCAGCGATTCCTCTAAGCATTATAAATCACTTGTTGAACATGCCAAAAAGAACCCTTATATACTTGAATGCCACGCGATTCTTGGCGAGGGCTCACACCTGCTCAAGTCGATAGTGAAAAATACCGAGGCACTTGAAAAATTGCTTTCTGAAGTGCAATCCTGGCCGGGAGTGCTCTCCACACAAACTAATTTTGTACTCTCTACCCATAAGGAAACTGCGCGGGTTGAAGTTTAACAGATCTTACAGCTTGTTTTTTTGCCGTTGACTAGTTCAACGGCTTTTTTTTGCCTGATTCTATCGTTTCTTTATAGTTAACCCCGGTGGATGTACGATTATTTTGACGGATATTGCTTTTGTGGCGACCATAAATGGTTGCCCTGAGTGGAAAAAGTAGCGTAAACGGCACTCAAGAAAAAAGAACCTCAGATAATAGACAAATTATCTGACACCCAATCCCGGTTAATTATCACCCCATATCACATTTTATCATTAAAAAACTCCGGCTATCAAATACACCTGAAAACCATGGTTTATTTATATAAGTTCAGATAAGATTTTCAAAAAAACCGGAAGGAACAGATACTATGCGTAAAGTGAAATTACTCCATATTATAGCCCTCAGTTGTTCAGACTTTATCGGGATGTTTCACCGCCTATCATGCAACCGACTACTTCTCCGTAAGCGGTGAAAGGATTACCGAAAGCAGGCAGGTAGCCGAATGCAGCGGCTTAGTGCTGGAAGGTGTAGGCGAAGTTTACCTCACCCAAGGTAAGATACAATCCATCCGGATCGAGGCTGACAAAGATATCATGGGAAAAATAAAAACAGAAAGAATACACGGGAAGCTCGTGTTAGGTCTTAGAGGCAATAACCATTTCCTTTCAAAAATTAAATATTATATAACACTTAATGAAATTAAAGACCTTGAAATTAACGGGAGCGGATCAATTGAACTGACCGAACCGGTAAGAACTGAAAATTTGTATGGTGTTATTAACGGCAATGGTAATATTGACTTGCAGGGAATATGCCGCACTTTCCGCTGCGAGATTAACGGTGCCGGAACGATCTCCGCGTTTGATTTGAAGAGTAAAAAATGCAGGGCTGAAATAAACGGAACGGGTACCTGCGAGGTATTTGCCACCGAGAACCTTGATGCTGAAATTTCGGGAGTGGGAAAAATTGTCTATATCGGCGAGCCTGATGTTGAAAGCGAAGTTAACGGTATCGGGGCTGTTTACAGCAGATAATTTTTTACAGAGCGGACAGGTGC
>JACPGF010000102.1 GCA_016182615.1 Ignavibacteriales bacterium | reverse complement strand
GAAAAAAGAAAAAATTTAATTCCTGAATGGAATAAAGTATTTTGATATGCAATATAATACCCTAAAAAATTCCAACGACGAAACATCATTAAGTGAATTCACCTACTTTCTGGCAGAACTTCCGGTTAAATATTATTATAAAACGACCAGTAAAAAACCAAAAGTATTAATTCTAGGCGGTGGTTCATTATACTCGATAAAAAGAACCGCCCCTTTCGCCTCATTTGTCACTTTAGTCGAAATTGATCCTGCGGTAATTAAGTCATCATTATTATGTTGGAATGAGTTAGGTAATCCCGGGGAAACCACTAATTACCGGATAATTATTGATGATGCAAAACGGTATTTAAAATCAACCGTTGAGAAATATGATGTGATTATTATGGATATTTCTGCACCCTATTATCTTGCAACAGCTTTGCTGCATAATAAAGATTTTTATTCAATAATACACAAGTCACTTAACCCGGGCGGGCTGTTCTCAGAATCGACTCAGGGACGCCCGAATAAGAATGATGCAACGAGTATGGGAATGAAAATTCTTAAAGGTGTCGATGATATTTTCCCCAATTATTTATTTATTGATTGTTATAAGCAGCCTAGGGGCAAAAGAGGGTTTATAATTTCCGCAAATGATCTTGAATTAAATCCTGATCAGATAACAACTCAATTAATCTCTGATCAAAAAAATACCGGGGTTAAAGTTTTTAATAAACAAAATATCCCTTTCCGGCTTAAAGATGTTAAAGCTTATTCAAATAATAATATGGAGGAATTAGTCAGCGAAAATTTCGGGAGAATTAAGTCGAGAATTCAGCCGGATAATAGGTTGGAAGGCAGCGGAACATACTCTAAAATGCAAAAACAAAGAACCGAGGAAATCCGTTTCTCCTTTTTATCAACGATCGGAAAAAGGATTTCAAGTATTTTTACTTTTTAGAATTGTTTCATAGAAAACAGCTAACTTCAGAACAACTGTCCTCGTGCAGGTGCAAAAGCCGGGCTAAAAGCTGGGAGTATTTGTTTGAGAATCACTTAGGAATAATTAGTGTAACAACTCAAAATGGTGGAATTTAAATTCTAAGCATTGCTACTTCAATGCGTTGAGTTAAAACTATACACCTATTCCGTTCCGTTGGAATTTATAGCCTGTACTTGTTGGTTGCTATGTGCCGCGGCGGATTCCATTCCCAAGGAACTTTACTGTAAAAACAACATTGTTAGGACAACTTACAATACTCGAAAATCTGTTTCCAGAATCCCAGTGGGATGAAATAGTTATAACAAAACCAAAGCAAGCGGTATTTGAGTTCCAGAACGGCATCTTTCCAGATCGGCGCTTACTCAAAATCATTATACGGGAATAGAAATAAAAATCCCTCCAGCTATTGAGAAGTTACTAATTAATATTTAAGATGATACACCGAATATGATTGGGCTTCTTCTAGAAACGAGCACTGAAAAAGGGCTCATTGCACTCGTTCAAAAAAAAACTTTTTTTGCCGATTCATGTAAATTGGTGCCATTGGCACCGACTGTTTGTAGAAAACATAACCCCCACGTACCTCAGCGCACCATTTGGTGCGCACCGAACCGTTCTCTCAACGGTGGCCCATTTGAGGGTAATATCTAACGGTGCATTGCCTTTTTAATTGACTCTAAATCCGGGGTTATCTGTAGCACTGCTAATGGAGCCCATGGTCCTACAGGTTACTGTTATTTCTACAAACAAATTTATTATGAGCAAAAAAGTACATCGCCTTTGGTAAGATTCATATTGATTGAATCAACGTAAAGTGATCAAATAGTTGGAATATTATATGATGAATTGAACAAAACAGAAACGAGTTTTCCCAGAACTGATTTGGTCATTTTTTTCAATTTGGTATCATCTTGAAATCCCCGAGGTCAGTTGTTTAGAACTTATGTATCCCTTTATCAGCAACCCGGTATCAGTTTTGTATATGATTGTAAGACAATACAGGGCAGCTGAAATCGCATTAGCAGCTTGGAATTAGCTTTACAAAAGCAAATTGTTCATACATTGTAATGAAATTGAGCATATAAATAAAAACCCCACTATGAGTGGGGTTTGAATTCAACTATCTATAACTAAAAGCCGTAAATTACAATTGCACTTTATTTTAGATAAACCATCTTTTTGGTTTCGGTGAATTTACCTGATTCAATTCGGTAAAAATAAACACCTGAATTGATATTACGTGCACTAAATTTCAGGGAATGATAACCTGATTCGGTAATCGCGTTATAAAGTGTTTTAACCAGTTCGCCTTTTATATCATACAATGAAATTTTAACATTCCCTTTTTCTTTAATCGCAAAGTTGATAGTCGTGCTCGGATTAAATGGATTAGGATAATTCTGACTTAACTCATATTTGTTAGGACTTCCCGGATTCAATTCGACAGAATTAATAAGAGAGCTAAATTTCAGATTATAGGTGGTTATATCAACCCCTTGACTTGCATGTCCAGAACCGGTATTGTCGAATTTGGCAACAGAAAACGGGTAGCTAACTAAAGGATCAAACTGAACATCATCAGTATAGTTTGTTTTCAGTAGTCTTCTAAATTCAACAGTCCACATGCCGGTAGTTTCATTATACGAGCTGCCTGTAATTACGTCTGCACGACTTCCTGTAATAGCCGGGCTAACTGAATCGTTCACTACCCATCCCGGAATGGTTGCACCTGCTGTAAATCCTGAATTAATAAAAGGAGTAATATTTGAGGCCATTAAATAATCGGCATTACCAACAGCTGTTTTAGGCATATAAATAGGGAGTGTCGAGGTAGCATTTAAATTTTCCCAGCCAAAAGTACCGGTAAGCACGGCATCATTTTTTCTTCCTGACTTATCCCAGTATCCATCGTCGGTAAGATTAACAGGAGCTGTTCTTTGTGCTTTCCAGTGCCATCCATCCATTTTTCCGGTTGATGTTAAATGACCGACTCCAACATCATGGCATGTCCTAGCACATGAGGCATTTAACGGATCGTTCATTTTCCATACAAACGCGATACGATCTTCGCTTCCTGATTTTGTCCAATTTGTTCCATCAAAAGCCCATTTATTTCGCGCGAGGCTCTTTGTGGATGGAACTACAGATCCTGCTCCTCCAGCGTACATTTTATATCCGGCATCTTTCCAAGTTGTCATTGCATATAAATATGTTGTATCATAAACAAATTTCATTTTGATACCCGACAAGGTAGTAATTGAATCGGCTGTATTCCATAATGCATCAGCAACACCATCAATAACAGGTACAACTGTTGTTTTCTTGGCAACAACATCACGATCTGCGTATTTTGCTGCTAAATTAGCATGTGTTTCCGAAATTGTTTTAAATACGCCTAATGTACCGCCACCGTGGCAATTTACAGTTGCGCAAGACATTCCAGATGATGCATATAATGGAACAGCTGAGTGATCTGAAGGCATTGAAGGAACAACTCCATGACATGTTGAGCATACTTTTGGTGCATCGCTCGTAAACTGATTTTCAGAGGCATTATTATGACATGAAGCACAATTGCCAATCGGAATATTTACAGCTGGATCATTTTGGTGAAAAACATGAACGAATTCTGAGAATGCATATTGCGGGTAACCCGGCATTCCATCTGTATGGCACGGAAGACATTGTTCGGCACCTTTGGCACCATGATGCCCTGTTGGACCATTAACGCCGTGGCATGTTGCACAAGATTTCCCTTCGACTAAGCTGGAAACAGGTAAACTATCCACCGTTGTGGTACCAACCTGAAAATCTTTTGTTACAGCCAAAGTGGTTGAGGTGCCAAAT